>NZ_DATCVJ010000087.1:0-8405 GCF_036566945.1 Chitinophaga sp.
ACGGCATCATAAGTATATTCGTAGGAGTATCCCGTAGGGAGCGTTTCTTTGATCACCCTGCCCAGCTCATCATACTCCCAGTACTGCTGCCCCCCTCCCGGCATTATCAATCGCTGCAGATTATACTGTTCATCATATTCCATTTCAAACACACGTCCGCTGCTGTGTACCAATCTGTGAAGACCTGGACCTTTATATTCATATTGTAATACGTTACCATTCACGTATGTTTTCTTTTGCAACATTCCCTGTTCATTGTAGCTCCATTTCAACCTCCTTCCACCAGGGCTTTTCACCGATATCAACTTCTGTTGTTCATCGTAATAAAATACAGTCGCCTCTCCATTACCATTTACCTGTTGTTCTATTCTTCCGTATTCATCATGCACATATTTAGCCGTATTGCCAGCAGGATCCACTACTACTTCCAGTTCTTCAAAACTGTTATAATGTTGCAATGTAACGCCGCCGTTGCCGTCAATAATTTTATAGATAAGGTTACGTTCATCAAAATAATATTCCGTAGTATGCCCGAGACTATTGGTCGCAATGGTTTTTCCGTCTTCATACCGGGCATGATATTCCAGCACGCCATTGTCGCCCCAGGTATGCACACAGCGGGCGTCTTCTCCAACGCCGTCATACTCCCAATAAAAATTAAGGCCACTTTGATTCGTTAGTTGTACGAGCAAATGTTGTTTATAAAAAAAGTATTTGGATACGTCCAGGGCATTAGTGGTACTGCTTAAATTTCCATCTTCATCATAAGTATACCGTACGAGGTGAATGATTTGTGCACCATTCCGGGTATCAATTTTTTCAATGCGGCCCTGTTCATCTGTAGTTACTTGTAACAAACGATTGCTGCTGTCAATGACTTGTTGCAGATAGCCGTTCCCGTTATAACGGAACAGGATACAAAAACCTGCTACATTCCTGATTTCAGCAAGCCGGAAAGTACCGTCCGGTGTTGGTTTGGCCGCAAACCGGTATGTTTGCCGCGTAGTATCCTGCAAATAATAGCCTTGGTTGTCGCGATGCCACCAGAGTAATTCTTTTCTGTTGTAGTAGCTTCCTCCCGTTGTCAGTGCCGGCATTACTGTTTCACGGCCATCCCATAAGCGCACACTGAAATATCCGTTTTGCAGATCGTACACACTCATGTTATAGTTGTGATGCCAGTTATAACCCAGCGGTCCCGGCACGGCAGCATCACTGTAATAAGTACGTTCCCATATAAGCGGAATAGGTCCGGGTAATTCAAAATCTATGTTGGAAGAAACGACTCTTCCACTGACGGCATCTACAGGTTCTCCAAAACGTTTACACTTAAAATCCTGTAACACAGCTGCCAGCTTTGGAAACCTGCTCTCTATCTTATCGATCACTTTTTGCAATACCTTACCGGCAGCTTTAGAAAGTCCTTTCAAACCCAGTTTAAACATCAACTGGAAGAGATCTATTGTTGGCGGACCACCTACCAGCACAGGTTTGCCGGCAGAAGTCATAATGAGCAATACCGAAGTAGGTGCCATCAACGCAAACGCAGAACTCTTTTTATTGAGGCGGGGCGGTGATGGAAGTCCCACGAGATTACAGGATAACGCCGGATGAAACTGTGTAGAAAATGGTCCGCCATCTGCCAGTACGGTAGAACTGCCCATCCACATTTCCGATGCAGCTTTGGGCTTGACAATCGGAAAAGGTAAATGTGCAATGAACGCTGGTAAGTGAAAAATGGTAGTACCGGCATTGGCAATCCATTGGTTGTGTACCCTCACAGAAGGACTTAAAGCATGTACCAGCATTTGTGCGGTAGCCGCCAGAGAAAAGGGCTGTGGCGGCGGTTCTTTCCCATCTTCCGCTTCCGGAGGCGGTGGTGGTGGTGGTACCACACTGGCAATGGCAGCCATTATAGCGCCTATGATATCGAATATCATCCCGATATGAGGTACTGGTAATAAGGGAGAAGGAGGAAAAACAGAGTCATGAAAATCTATTCCAACACCCAGGTCAAAATACTTCGCAGCGGGCATTCCCGGGAAGGAGGGTAAAACACTCGCCATGCCTTTTTGTATATGGTCCAGCGAATTTTTCTTTTCTGCAAACAATGCTCCGAAGCCTTTATTTTCTACAGCCATGGCAGTAATTACTTTGGTCCCTGTAGGGAGTACGCGAATTAGTTAAATTCAAAAAGAGAAGACTTGCGTCTGACTGTAGCCTTGTCCAGGCCTTCAGACTGCAATAGCGTGGCCCAGTCATCACCTAATAATTCCTGCAGCTGCTCTTGTAATATTTTGAGATCTTCCGGCCCTCTTATTTTTTCACACAGGTGAACCGCCATGCTGGCGGCATGCAGGAAGGTAGACTGTCGCCTCACCTCCAGATCCAGGTAGCTGCCGCCAGTAAGGGCCAGCAGGAGATTTTCAAACGCAATATTCAGTTGACTCAGTTCATAATACAAATGACCGCAAAGCCGGTAGCCTTCCATGATCATAAAAGCGTCGCCTTTGCCGGCTGCTGTATGCGCCAGTTCTTCATATAATGCAATGGCCTGCTTACGTTTCTTTTTCCCTACCAGTATGGCCGCTTTTATCATGACACAGGATTTCCAGGTAGGATACCCCGCAGGATCATCTGCATCCATCAATTGCCGGGATTGCCCGATGGCTTTATCTGCATAAGCGGCACTTTTATTTTGCTCCCGGATCATAAAATAAGCCTGCGCCGCTATCATCATGCCTGCGACCGCCTGCGTGGCGCCACCCATTTTTTTACACAGGTCAAGCAACACAGCTACTTCATGGTCCAGTATTCCTGCATCCTGTTGTGTGGTACAATCCATTACAGTACGGATTTGCTTACGGAAACGTGCATCGATACCAACACTATCTGAGTTTCCGCCGCCTTTATCCATCTCGTTTTTTATGGCTGCTACCATATCCAGTTTTGGTTGCAACAGCTTTACATGTTCCGTTAATATTTTTTGGGAAAGCGTCACCCTGGGGTTCGTTACCACATCAATGGTAACAAGGCGGATACCTGCCGGCAGTCCTTTCTTCAGCACATCAGCGTACCAGTCGCCCGCATCCGGACTATCAGATCTTAAAGGAGGGAAATAAATACAGCAGCCGATATCTTCCAGACCAGTGATATATGATTTAAAGCGAAGTATTTCTTTCCAGATACTTTGTACACAAGGTGTGAGTGTCAGGTCCGGGTGATAGTCCTGCTTCAGCAGCCTGTCTTTTTTCAGGGCGCCATACACATCGTATGCGCTATTGGGAATGGGCTCAAACCAGGATACATACTCCTGCCACAGCGCATTTTCCCAGGCTTCATGATCTCCTGTCCAGGGGGTATCAAAACGAAAAAATATTTCTTTAAAAACACCTATTGCGGTGCGTTCAATTTCCAGGAATTTATCGATGATATCTATATCGGCATATTGTACCAGCCAGATCGCCAGTTTCCAGTGCTGGTCGGCATCTGCCTTGGCCCAGGCTTCCCGTACTTTATAGAATTCCTGCCCAATGGATGGTGAGGTTGTCATAAGTTAGCTTTAAAGGAATCAGGAATTTATTTTCACTAATCCGCCGGACACTACCACATCGGCGGTACCGCTCACAGATACATCTTTATTGCCAACTACGCTCACGGAGTTGCCCGTAACATGTGCGCTGCTGCTGCCTTTAGCGAGGAATTCTTTTGTCAGTATGCTCAGTGATTCATCGCCCTTAAACAGGGTATCTTTTGCTTTCACCACTACCGATTCCTTTCCTTCCATATAGATCCCTTTTTTCGCTACTACTGTACCTGAGTCTGATGCTGAGATGGTGAATTTCTCTGCGCTGATTTGAATTTCTTTGGAAGAAATATCCATTTTTGTTTTCGAAGAAATAGCGATATTTTCTTTACCGTCGAGGAAAATGCGGTTGCCACCGGGATCAGTAATGGTGACGCTGCCGTCGGCATCATTTAGTAAGATAGAAATACCGCTGCGGGTACGGATGGCTTTCATGTCATTGGCGGCAGTACCAAAGCCAGACTTGCCTTCGCCGTTGTAAGTAGTCCCCAATACAAAAGGTAGTTCGGGATTACCACCTTCAAAATCCACCACTACTTCCTCTCCTTTTTCCGGCACCATGTACATGCCTTTACTGCCGCCTCCGTGTGGAGACACTACCCGCATCCAGGGCGTCATTCCCTGCTGCTGCCATTTAAACCGGGCCCTTACGCGGCCCAGGTCTTTAGGATCGTGGTTATCTACCACCGTAGCGCTCTGCGCTTCACAGAAAGGCATATTGTCCAGTTTCACCGGTGGTGCGGCCGCATCTGCCGGGATACCTTCAAACTCATTATAGTAATCACCGTTGCCGGTAACATGATGCGTTAAACCCCAGATCATGAATTTGCCATGATCATCTTTGGCATACACATTTTCCTGGATAGCAATATGATCTCCTACCCGCAGGGAAGTGTGCCTGCTGCTGCCCTTTAGCTGCACCATAGCTGCCATGCGGCCTTTCTTTTGCCTGGTTACCAGCGTATCCAGTTCTGCTTTTGCATTGCTGGAAAAAGCGTGTGTCATTTTATACAGAGAAGGACTGCTGTATAACTTCTCACTTAATCCCTGTACGTGCTGTGTATAATCATTTACTTTGCCGGCCGGCTGCGCAACCGTGGAATTATCCACCACCTTACTATTGCGGTAATCATAACCATTCAGTTGTTGATTGTTTGGCTGCACCTTCATTTCCAGGTCGAAGCTCATTAAGTCTACCAGGTGTACCAATGATATTTCCCGGGGTTGGTATTTCCCAAACACTACCTGTTGCCCGTTATAAAAAAACCATTCCCCAAAACGCTCTGACATCCGGTGCAGAAAGTCGAAAGAAGTTTCTTTATACTGTACGATATATTTCTGGGAAGCAGTGGTAGCGGGATCTACCAGTGGACGCGAAATATAGGGACCGCAGGCTTTCAGGGCGGTATTCACAATCGTCCCCAGGTCCTGGTTTTCGAAGGCTTGCACATGAGGATCATTATTCAGCAATATGGTAGGACTATATCCGCGGATCACACAAAAGCCATGTGTACCATCGCTTTCCTTCCCGGAGCTAACAGACATCACAATACCGTTAAAAATAAGTGGGTCGTAATGCTGTAATGCTTCGTAAGATTGGATCGTGATACCCACCTCTTTTCCCAGAAAGGCTTTGGTGGCAGACACCATGCCAGGCCCCAGTTCCTGCAGCCAATCGTACCCGATCTTTAACTCGAAATGATGGTGCCCCTGTAATTGTTGCTCCAGGCGCAGCGAATGGAATTGTTTAAATTGTTTGTCAGCAATAGATACGGTCGTTATGGTATGTAACATAAACAAGGGGGCTTTTAATATTAATATGGTCCTGTATGTATCGTGAAAAAAGCGGATGGGGTACTGTTACAAAAAACAGCCTTCACCACCATGGTAATTCTAAAAAAACGGGCTAATAAAATCGTTAGTTAACAAACTTAAATTTAAGGAAAATTTGCAAAAAACAAGGTCAATTTTGTGTAAGTGTGGAAAATTATTTCACAGGAGATGGGATAAGGGTATTATTCGTAAGATGGTCCTGATAAGTATGGATTCCTTATCTTTTCAGCGGACAGCAAAAAGCTATTATAACGAATGAGAAAAGCGAATAATTAATTAAAACGTCGCGCTGATCATTCTACATAATAGCTTTTTGCCTTCCCCTTTATGCTTTAACCTTCCTGATATCGAGTCCGTAAATATCCTTCAAACGCAGGAGGCACAGCTCTTCGCCGGATTTAGGCACTCCTATTTCCATCTCACAAAATAACTGCAACTCCTGGGATAATACAGTACAGTTGTTTTGTTTTACGACCATCATTACGTCGTTCATGATGGTATAATCAAAGCTGAGATGATATTTCGCTTCTATATTTTTCTGGATAACCGGAATCAGCTGCAATACCATGGCAGCGCTCATTTTATAGGCATTAATCAACCCGGGTACACCTAAGAGGCTACCGCCAAAATAACGCACTACTACAATGAGTACGTCCGTGATCTGTTTGCTGTCTATTTGTCCCAGAATAGGTTTTCCTGCAGACCCGGATGGTTCGCCATCATCACTGGCACGAAACTGCAGGCCAGCCGTTCCCAAACGATAAGCATAACAGTGATGGGTGGCTTTGGGATGTTCTTTCTTTACTTCTCCGAGGGCCTCTTTTACGGCTTCCGGGGTTTTAACAGGAAAAGCATATGCCAGAAATTTGCTGCCCCTGTCCTTAAATTCCGCTACAGCTGTTTTATCAATTGTAAAATAAACCTCCATCAATATCATTTAAATGCGCATCCAAAAAACTACGCAGGATTATAAAAATCAATACGATCACCGTCTACCTGCATGGTATCTACACCTATGGCGTGTGTGAGCAGCGGTGCCGCCAATCCATCTGTTAGTGTAACCGTACCTGTTATAATACGGGCCTCATCCCATAAACCGGCAGCGATAAACTGTTGCAGCAAATGGGGACCGCCTTCTACCAAAATACTCTGCACTTGCCGCTGATGCAGCTGTTTCAGTAATGCCGGCAACATATCTGTAAAATCCAGCTGCATGGTTTCGGTTAATCCCTGCGTTTCCCCAGGGGTGGCCGTAATGAATATAGTAGGAATGCTACCATCCCACAGGTGGTGGGAGCGCGGTACTTTCCCTTCCCGGTCGATGACCAGGCGTACCGGATCTTTGCCGGTCCACAAGCGGTTGTTCAGCCTGGGATTGTCCATGATGGCGGTGCGGGTGCCTACCAGGATGCCCATTTCTTCACTGCGCCATTTATGCACCAGGCGATCACTATACGGATTGGATATTTTTACGGGAGCGCCGTCAGCAGCAGCCATGATGCCATTGCGGCCCTGCGCCCACTTTAGTACGATATAAGGTCGTTTCTTTTCATGAAAAGTAAAAAAACGACGGTTAATGTGCCGGCATTCGGCCTCCATCATACCTGTATGCACCTTTACCCCTGCTTTTTCCAGCTTCTCAATGCCTTTCCCTGCCACGGCAGAAAAGGTATCTATGCAGCCTATTACCACTTCTTTTATCCCCCTGGATACAATCAGATCCGCACAGGGCGGCGTTTTCCCGTGGTGGGCACAAGGTTCCAGGCTAACATACATGGTTGCCAGCGGGATCAGTGACTGATCTTCTGCGGCTACACTATTAACGCAATTCACCTCTGCATGGGCCTGCCCATATTGACGGTGATAGCCCTCTCCTATGATGCGCCCCTGGTGAACCAGTACTGCTCCTACCATTGGATTAGGTGCTACCTGACCTGCTCCCATAGCGGCCAGTTCCAGGCAGCGATGCATAAAAAATTCATTGAACGTGCTATTCATAATCGCCAGCGATGTAATATTTTTGCAAATGTATCGTTTTTAGCCAGTGGAAAATGCCGCTTCCCCAGGTTTGCATTTTCCAGGTGATTTCCTTAAACTATTTATATTGACTATACAAACGGCCTTTACCTACATTACTGGTGCCATCAGTGAACTATACGATGAGCGGGAAGCCGCCAATATAGCACATATTATCATGGAGTACCTAACGGGCATGAGTAAACTGGATCGCATTGTTCACAAAACAAAAATCCTCTCTCCCGATCAAAATCAACGACTGAAAGTAGCGATTGAAGCGCTGCAGCGACATGAGCCTGTGCAATATATCACCGGCAACAGCTGGTTTTACGGCATGGAACTCCTGGTCAATAAAAATGTACTCATCCCCCGCCCGGAAACAGAGGAGCTGGTAGAGTGGATGGTACAGGATGCGGCACACAGGCATCGTTTGCACCTGCTGGATATTGGCACTGGTAGCGGATGTATTCCCCTGGCCCTGAAAAAATCATTACCCGATGCACAGGTGTCTGCCATAGATGTAAGCGAAGGCGCCCTGGAAGTAGCCCGCAGCAATAGCACCCGGCAAAGACTGGAGGTGAATTTCATGTTGCTGGATGCCCTGGATCCTGCGCAGCTGGCCACTTTACCCGAATTCGATATGATCGTCAGCAATCCGCCTTATATTACGCAAAGTGAACAAAAAACAATGCAGGAGCTGGTTTGGGGCTTCGAGCCGTCACTCGCACTCTTTGTTCCGGATAACGACGCCCTGCTCTTTTACCGCCATATCTCCATCATGGCCAAAAGCAAATTACTCCCCGGCGGAGCCCTTTACTTTGAAATCAATGAAGCACTGGGCAAAGAGGTCGTAGCCCTCCTGGAAGAACTGGGATTCAAAGACGTTACGCTGAAACAGGATATGTTTGGAAAAGACAGAATGGTGAAGGGAAGTGTTTAGCGGAGGGATCGCCTTCGGCGATTGTCTTTG
>NZ_DATCVJ010000088.1:0-3295 GCF_036566945.1 Chitinophaga sp.
GATTTATCATTACCCTCACTGCCCTTGTGCTACGCACCGCCAGGGTGTTTTCACAGCAGCTCAATTTACAACAGGCATTCAGAAAAGGGAAAGGCCGTATCACCGAAAATGCATTGCTGGATTTTAAGAACAGCTTAATCATCAGCTGGTCGGGTATGCGGGGCATTGTGTCGCTGGCCATTGCCATTGGCTTACCGTTGACGCTGGATAAAGGACGTCCCTTTCCGGAACGCAACCCGATTATATTTATTTCCGTAGTGGTGGTGCTGATTACACTGATAGGACAAGGTATCTCCCTGCCCTGGATTGTAAAGGCGGTGAAGCTGTCGGCGCCTGTTAAAAGGGAACGGCGGTAAAAGAGCAGCATTAATAACTTTAAAAATATCTTCCCGAAAAACGTTGTACACGCGCCAACGTTGGAGGTAAACAAATACTGGTATGCGTCACTGCCTTCAGCGTATCCTTTGATTCAATAAATCTCACATCCTTAAGGGAACAGTCATTCTCTAAAGGAAAAACTATTGTCAGAATAATAGTATCATTTTTCTTGTTCCAGATGCCGTGGAAATCGATAGCGGGTTTCCGTACATAACGGGTATCCCGGTAACTGTATGTTAAATTAAAAGTACCGTGTTCCTTTAACGTCAGGTCCCAATGCCGAATGGTGACATACGCCATCGCGCAGCGTTCTTCATGATAAGAATAAAGGCTATCCTTAGGAACCGGAGGGAATGACGCCAGGAAAAATAAAAATAAAATATTCATAGGCCAGCAATATATTGCGAAAAATGAACATAAAATTAGGAAACCCAGCAGAATAACCAGATATTTATTAGCCCTAAACCCGTAGAAATGGAACTTCCTATCATCCTTGCCCAAGACCTATTGTTTGGATACAGCGGCGCGACCCTTCTCTTTTTAATGGCTTCTTTATTTTATGCTCCCTTCCGGCAGTTAAAAAATATATACTTATCTATTTCAAATATAGCCCCGATAGTGATTGGCATCTTACTGATAATCGCCGTTATATGGGATAGCATTACCACTATTCATAATGCGATGGATGTTGCCCATTTCAGGTACTACGCCCTGGATGGCGCATTGATGCTAACCTTTATCGGTATCATTCCTTTAATATTTCTCAAAAAGAAATACAGAAAAAATGTTCCGCTCACTTTGGTGGTAGTAATATTTCAATATATAGGCAATTATTACTATCTCTTACTTTATTTTATTACTTCTTTTTCCAGGGACTCCCTTCCTTCCAGCTGGGCATACTACCGAAGTCCTTATGTGGAAATAATATGCTGGCCGCTGGGATATTTCGTAGCCGTTTTGCTTATTGCCAACATAAGCAGGCGCTACTCTCCCAACCCAACAGCTGCATCAAAATATTAATCTCAATCCTATACACTATGTATCACTTTATAATAATTACCACTGATCTGATGATAAGCTATAGCTTATCGACTATGCTGTTTTTATTGCTGCAGGCCGTGTACCGCCCGTTCAGGCCATTGAAAGCGGCTTATCTATCGTTCGCGAATATTACAGCGCTAATAATCGGTGCTATTATTTCAGGTGTATATCTCGTGACTGAGATTAGCCCATCTTATGCCAATCCCAATCTTAGCTGGCAATATCCAACGAGATTTTTCACCGCCGTTGTTGTCGTTTGCGCATTCCTGTTACCGCTGCTATTTTTACTCCGCAGAGTAAGAACAAATATCGCATTCACACTCTTCATGGCGATAGCTATTGTGCCTATCCTGATATCCTGTATGAAAGTGGTACACCGATTTGCCTACCCCACGAATTACTTCACCAGCATTTTCCATTACATCTTCACCAGCCAATATATTTTTCTGTTATACACCGCCATTTATTTCTCTATCGCATTGCTTTGGGCAAAAAGGAAATATGCGCTGACCAATAGGCAAAAAGCCACAGAGATCACCACTATCGGAGAAAACGTACAAACTAGTTAGCACCACTAATATTTTAAATATCCCGGGGAGATGGTGAACATACCAGCTCCCCTCTTCAAAAAAAATCACGCCCCACTGCTTTATTATTTTCCAATTTCCTTTAACTTTAGTAGCATAGCCGGTTACCCTATTTTACCATTCCCCGGTATAAACCACCCTCATCTATCCATGAATACAAACATAAATCCTCACACATGCAACAAAAACCGTTTACAGTCGCGGACTACCTGTTGACCAGATTGAAGCAACTCGATGTCACGGAAGTGTTTCAGATCCCCGGTGACTATGTTAAACATTTCACACAAACCCTGGAACATTTTGATGGCGTAAGGGCCATTGGTGCTATGAATGAACTCGATGCCGCCTATGCGGCAGATGCATATGGACGCACCCGGGGCCTTGGCGCCGTATCATTACAATTCGGGGTGAGCACCTTCAGCGCACTCAATGCCATTGCGGGCGCTTATGTGGAGCGCAGTCCGGTGGTGGTGATCACCGCTACACCCGGATCAGACGACCGGCAAATGACCAAAATGTACGACGTACTTTTTCATCACTCCACCGGCAACCTCAAAGCCGACCAGGAAGTATTTGAACACGTAACCGTAGGTGCCATTACACTCAGTACCGCTGCCGGCGCTCCGGAAAAAATAGATCAGCTGCTGATCGCCGCCATCACCCACAAAAGACCTGTATACATTGCCTGCTACGAAGAAGTATGGGGCGAAGTGTGCACGCCTCCCAACGGGAAAGCCCTGCAACCCCTGGTGATCAAAAGCGAGCCGGTTGCCCTGGCTAATGCCGTAGCTGCAGCCTGGAAACAAATCACGGCTGCCAAACATCCCATGATCTTTGCAGGCGTGGAAATCCTTCGCCATGGCCTGTCGGACTTGCTACAGGAACTCATCGACGCCAGCGGGTTTCTGTATACTACTACCACCCTCGGAAAATCAGTATTAACCGAAAAGGGAGATAAATTCATCGGTACCTACTCAGATGCAGCATCTATCAAAAGCGTCATCAGCGAAGTAGATAAAGCCGATTGCTTCCTCACCCTCGGTACCATTCTGACAGACGATTACCTTTGGTTTGTTCAAAATAAATACGCAGCCATGGTGCTGGCCGACACGGCACAGATACGCGTTGGCTATTACAACTACCCGGATGTGACCATGAAAGATTTCATGGAAGCCCTGCTCGCCCTTTTCAAAAAAACAAAAGGTTATCCGCTGAAAACAGTCGCGCCCGCGCAACCAACATACCCCGAACCCTGGGTATCCAATTCCGATCCTGATTGGGACGATAAA
>NZ_DATCVJ010000089.1:0-7699 GCF_036566945.1 Chitinophaga sp.
TCTCCCAGTCCTTTGCTATCAGTGACTAACTGTACATTGATGTCAGTTTTTTCGCCGACAGTAATTTCCTGTTTTACATACCCGACAAAGGAAAACACCAATACTGCATTTTTGTCGGCTACCGCAAGATGGTAGGTGCCATTTGAGTTAGTGGATGTCCCTTTAGCGGTGCCTTTTACGCTCACGGTTACGCCGGGCAAGGCACTGCCCTGGTCGTCCGTTACTTTACCGCTAATGGTGATGTCTGTGGGAGCTGCGTGCGCCATGAGCGCAGAGAGGAGCAGCCATACTGTTAAGTGCAGGCATGGGCCGGCCAGTATTACTTTCCGGATCAGATCCCGGATACGTAATCGTTTTTTCATAACTGTGTTTTGTGGTCTTTATAAATTATCAGTCCTTCATAGTGTTTCTTTGGTTGATATTGCTACTTCTTACTTTACTACGGGGAAGGCTACAATTCTTACCTTGGTGCAACCATAAGGCACCAGGGTGATTACTTCTTCTTTCTCATTTACTTTTCCTTTATAAACGCCATTTCTATCTGTAACGGGTTGTGGGGCCACATCATCTACCAGCTTCCATTCCGGAATCTTTTTACCGGTAGTGGTAATCGTGATAGGTGCATGCGCCAGGTTCCATACAAAGTCGGCTGTTACGGGTTGTATGTTGCTTACCTGCAGGTATTGTGCCGGTGTGGCAATTACTTTTTCAGGGAGACCATAATTCCAGTCGTCTTTGGGATACACACTGAAATAATCTCCTTCTGCTTCATCATGTCCTTTTTCCCACTGCTCTGTTAACTTCAACGCATATACGATCGGGCCACGTTCTATCGCGCGGGAATTACGCCCCCAGTTGGACGTGCGCACAGACATTGGCAGTTGCAGGGTCAGTTGGTCATTATTGTTCCAGGTACGTTGAATGGTGATCACCTGTCCGCCTTTTTCGGAACGGAGCTTTTGGCCATTGAGCATCACCACTGCTTCTTCACACCAGGCAGGAATACGCAGCTGCAACGGGAAGGCCACGGATTGCTGCGTAGCAAGACTAAACCGGATCTGCTCTTCAAAAGGATAGCCGGTGTCTTCCTTAATCGTCACCGGGATATTGTTTTTCCCTACTTTGGCAGTGACTTCATTGGGGCTATAAGTCAATGCGGCCAGGCCATTGCCGGTAGCACTGTACCACAGCTGCGACGCAAACTTTGTCCAGCCCTGGTGCATGTTAGCCAAACAACAGGTATAGCCGCTGCGCATCCCCAGCACATTATTCATTTCCCGGTCAAAAGGCAGCGAAAAGTTGAATACGCCTCTTTTGATATTCACCTGATTGGCTATCTGGAAGTATTGTTTATTATTATAATCGTCTGTAGTCTGTGTTGGCAGCGCATTAAAGGTCATCCGTTCCAGCGCATCCATATATGCGGGATCACCGGTGATAGCAATAATTTCTTCCAGCGAAAACATCGACTCTACCACGGCACATAGTTCCGTTCCCTGCGTAGGTGCGTTACCGTGAAGATCTTCATCGGCAGAAAAAATGCCCATGGGCAGTCCATGCAAATTCATCAGATCCGTAAAACCGGTGTGCAGATCCTGCAGGTAATGTTTGTTGCCAGTACGCTGATAATTGAGCGCCGGGGCTTTGAGACCCATGCCCACATTTACGCCATGGCGGCGCATCCAGTGCTGATCATTTTGTTGTGCTGCTGCATCTATTACCCAGCTGCGATTGCCCAGCCAGGAAGTCCAGGCGAAAGATTTAGATTCCAGCAAGGCAGCCAGCTCCAGCAGTTTTTTATCTTTGTTGATACTATACAGCCACTGCGCGATCATGATATTTTCTGATCCCCGGGAAGTAGCCCATTCCGTCCATTTACCCAGTGGACAAGTTTTTAACACCTCCAACTGATAGTGAAAGTATCGGGTCATAAAAGACAGCACCCGGGCATCATTGGTGGCCGTGTAATACTGTTGCAGTACTTTAAGCATGACCATCTTAGGCCACCAGTCTTCCCCATCAGCAGCATTACTAACGCCAATGGGTATATTATTTTCCCGCTCTGATTTCGTGAGCGGACCAAAATATCCGGAGGGTCTTTGTTGTTGCAGGGTCCAGCTGATATAGCGACCTACTTTTTCTTTCAATATTTTATCGTCCAGCAAATATGCCAGCGGCACGGCGCCATCCAGCCAGTACGGGGTTTCTTCCCAGCCATCGCCTTTTCCGCCCAGCCAGCCGTTATCGTTCTTTATTTTATTATACACTTCGTCGAGGTGACCCGTGCTCCCATCCCGCATGATCTGCAGCTGATGACGCAGCCAGCCAGCCGGCTTCACCGCACCCAGTGGCAACGCTTTATATACCGGCGCTACATAGGTATTGGTATCAGCCTTGGTACCCGGCGAATGCATTGCATCCGCCGGGATAATACCAACCAAAACAGCAGAAAGGAGGAATAAGCCAAATGACTTTCGCTTTCTCATTATTAAGGTTTTATGGTTACCAGGGTCGGGTTATATAATTTCTGATGTACCGCCTTTAATTTCTCCAGCGGCATCTTCTGTACTTTACGGTCGTAGGTCATCAAGCCATTTGTTTCTACTTCCACATCAGTGGTTTGTGTATACACGGCGGCCGACAATCCTTGTTTGATCAATGTTTCCAGTCTGTCTGTAAATCCGCTGTAGCGTTTAAAAAGATCGTCTGCATTTTTGAAGCTCTGGTATCCCCAGTTATCTTTCTGTTGCCATACGTGATCATTTACCGGCAGTCCCAGTCCACCAAATTCTCCCAGCACAATCGCGCGTTTATCACCATACACGGCGGGATCTGGCATAGCAGGTTCCGGATAGTTGTGCAGATCAATAATATGTCCTACGGGATAGAAGTTACCTCCACTGGCCGTATTCACCAGGCGGGAAGGGTCTTTCTGCATGGTCCACTGTGCGATGTCCATGGTTTTAAACTGGCCCCAGGCTTCGTTGAAAGGGGTCCATACCACAATAGAAGGATAGTTGTATAAATGATCGATGATGGCATTCCATTCTTTTCTGTAATAGCCTTCAGATTCAGCAGAACGTTGCTGATCTGTGCCGCGGTCAATAACACCGGGGCGTGGTTCCCAGCCGTTGCCAAGGTCACCGCTCGGCATGTCCTGCCATACCATGATGCCTAACTGATCGCAATAGTAGTACCAGCGTGCAGGTTCTACTTTGATATGTTTGCGGATCATATTAAAGCCCATCGCTTTGGTTTGTGCAATATCAAATTTTAGGGCTTCATCTGTAGGGGCGGTATACAAACCGTCAGGCCACCAGCCTTGGTCCAGCGGACCAAACTGGAATACGAAACGATTGTTCAGCAGCATGCGTTCAACACCGTTGGCATCTTTACCAATAGAAGATTTACGCATGGCGAAATAACTCTTTACTTCGTCGATCACTTTACCTTTACGTGTAACCGTTAACTTTAGGTCGTATAAAAACGGAGATTCAGGCGACCATAATTTAGGCGAAGCAATTTTCAGCACGGTGTTTTCTCCACTCATCACACTTTCCGCTACTTTGGTGCTACCGTCGAAAGCGGCTACTGTTACCACATCTCCGGCTTTTGCATTTTGTACATTGGCGGTTATCGTCAGACTTTCCTGGTCAATATCCGGTGTTTGTTTGGTGCCTGTTATATAGGTGTCTGCTACTGCTTCTACCCAAACGGTTTGCCAGATCCCTGTTACCGGTGTATACCAGATACCTTCTGGCTTTTTCACCTGTTTACCTCTGGGCTGCACGCCTTCATCGGTAGGATCCCATACACGTACTACGATATCCTGTTTGCCTTTCTTCACCAGGGCGGTAATATCGAGGGTAAAGGGATCAAAGCCGCCTTCGTGGCTGCCGGCTTCCTTCCCGTTCACGTATACGGTAGTACGCCAGTCCACTGCACCAAAATGCAGCAGTATTTTTTTGCTCTGCATAGCCGAAGGCAGGGTGAGCGAAGTATTATACCATAAAACATTGTCTTTTCCCACATTACGTCCTACACCGGAGAGTGCGGATTCTACGGCAAAAGGCACCAGTATCTGACCATCCCAGGTGGCGGGTTTATCGTCGCTTTTAGGTTTGATGGCATAGTTCCACAAGCCATTCAGATTTTTCCAATTGCCGCGTACCAGCTGTGGTCGGGGATACTCGGGCAAGGTAGTAGTTGGTGTTACCTGTTCACTCCAGGAAGTGGCAATTTTTCCTGTCACCATTTTCCACGCTTGCTGCTGTGCTGCCACGGTATTCCATCCGAGTCCGAGTGCCAGTGCAAAAATTAAGTGCGTTTTTTTCATATGTATACTTAAAGTGTTTTTATTCTCCTGAAGGATTTTTAATAGCGGTGTTTATTTTAACCGGCTCGCCAAAGTCGGGGCTACCGTCTGCTTTCCAGTTGACCCGTTGCATACGTGGATTCCGCTTTTGCCCGCAGCCCTCTCCCGCGTGGGAATTGGCGTGATAGATAATCCAGTCTTCCTTTCCATCCGGTGATTTAAAAAAGCCGTTGTGTCCGGGTGCATACGCTCCGTTTTCCGGTTTGCTTTGCAGCACCGGCTCTGCAGCTTTCGTCCAGCTTTGCGGCTGCAGTGGGTCTGCATCATGTTTCAGGAACATGATGCCCAGGGTATAGTTTTCTGTCCAGCAGCCGCAGGCGGAGAAGATTAAATAAACCTCCCCTTTGGCATTCTTCAGTATTTCCGGTCCTTCATTAACACCATTCTGTTCCCAGCCATATTGCGGAGCGGCTATTTCCACCCTTGGCGATAGCAGTGTCCAGGGATTGGCCATGCGGGCAATGTAGAGACGTTGTATATTATCTTTTCCATTATGTCCGCTCCAGATAAAATAGTTTTTCCCTTTATGCGTAAAAACGGTGCCGTCGATAGCAAAATAATTGGCCGCTGTATCCCTGATTTGTCCTTTATCCGTCCAGGTGCCGGTAGTAGGATCCTGGGCCGTATTCTCCAGCACAAAGGTGTGCTGCGGATGGATACTCTCTGAAGACCCGGCGGTATAGTACAGGTACCATTTATGGTCCAGTCTGTGCAGCTCCGGCGCCCAGATATCCCTGGCGTTGGGTCCTTTGGCTGGTGGCGTCCATACCACCACTTCCTTTGCCTGCCCGAGGGCCGACATAGCAGCGGTTTTACGGATCACCAGGTTATGGCCCGTCGTATTTGAATAATAATACATCCCATCCTGTTGTATCACCCAGGGATCAGGACCACTACCCAGTAAAGGATTGG
Source organism: Chitinophaga sp. (assembly GCF_036566945.1). Classification (GTDB taxonomy): domain Bacteria; phylum Bacteroidota; class Bacteroidia; order Chitinophagales; family Chitinophagaceae; genus Chitinophaga. The sequence goes on from NZ_DATCVJ010000089.1 coordinate 5,288, forward strand.
TAAAAACGCCCGTGGTATCTGGTCTGGCCGCATGGCAAACAGCGCTGATCAGTAACAGACATATCCCGGAAAGTAGTTGGCTACCTTTCATAACATGGATTTAGCTTCTGGTCTATTTAAGTGTAAAAATCACGCTTAACACTATTCTCCAAAGAAAACAATTCCTGTCCTTTGGTGGTTGTCAATTTATCTCAATCTTTCTCTTTTTTGTATCATTTTTTGGAGAGCAGAAGGCATAAAGCGGAAAGCAAAAAGCTATTGAAGCGTATAACCGCTGGGGGATCAACCGCTTCAATAGCTTTTTGCTTTCCGCTTTATGCTTTTTGCTGCTATATTTACACCACATGCTAAAAGCCAGGTATTATATTTTCCTTTTATTGTTGCTGGTAAACAAAACACTTTATAGCCAGGAAGCCAACTTCATTCACTACCAGGTAGAGAACGGGTTGTCGCATAATGCGGTGATTTGCACACTGCAGGATCAGCAGGGCTTTATGTGGTTTGGGACCATCTATGGATTAAACCGGTTCGACGGCTATACGTTCCGCGTATTTCGCAGAACAAATGAACCGGGTAGCCTGGGAGGCAATTATATCCTGAGTCTTTTTCAGGACGACAACGGCTTGTTATATGTAGGAACAGATAAAGGCGTGTATGTATACGATCCGCACACTGAGCAATTCCGTGCATTCAACAAAAGAACAAACGGAGATGTACATGGGATCATCAAAGATACACAGGGCAATATCTGGATCACGTCCAGCGGTCAGCTATTCCGCTACCAGGTAGCAACGGATAGTTTGTACGATGCTCCCGGATTCCGGGATGTTTCGTCCATTTGCCTGGGCAGTGATAGGAACATATGGGTGGCTTCTTCCGAAGGAAAAATAGGGGTATACGACAAGCACACCAATTCGTTTATCAACTATTCCCTTTTTGAACACTCGCCCAAAACCAGCAACCATTGGATACAAAAAATAGTGGCGATCGGAAAAGATTCCATCTGGGCCTGCACCAATACGCAGGGCGTTAAATTATTCGACACCCGCCACCGTACCTATAAAGATTTTTTTTCAACAGCGCCTGACCATACTGAAATATATGCAAGAGATATTGTTCGGCGAACAGGCGATGAATACTGGATAGCCACGGAATCGGGTATTTATATTTATCACCTGCAAAGCGGCGAAATCATCAACCTGAAAAAAAAATACAACGACCCTTACTCTTTATCTGATAATGCCATTTATACTGTTTGTAAAGATAAAGAAGGTGGAATATGGGCGGGTACCTACTTTGGTGGCATTAACTATTTTCCGCAGCCCTATACTTCTTTCGAAAAATTTTTCCCGCAAACAGGTATTGCGTCGCTTAGTGGTAATGCGGTAAGAGAAATTCACAACGATAGTTACGGACATTTATGGATAGGCACAGAAGATGGCGGCCTGAATAAATTCACACCCGCTACCGGTGAGTTCAGTAATTTAAAACCATTACCACCTCCGCAAAGTGGGTTATCGCATAGTAATATTCACGGATTGCTTGTTACCGGAGACTCGCTATGGATAGGCACTTTCGAGCATGGACTGGATATCCTGGATATTCCTACGGGCAAATTTATCCGGCACTACAAAGCCGGAGATCAGGCAAATAACCTGCATAGTAACTTCATTTACTCGATGCTGCGTACCCGCCATGGCGACATTCTCATTTGCACCACGAGGGGATTGTATCAGTACCACCCACAACGCGATAATTTTGAAACGGTACGGGAAGTGCCTGACTATATATTTTATACAGCGGTGTTTGAAGACAGCGAAGGCACCATTTGGTTGGGCACCGTGAGAGATGGACTATATTACTACAACCCTCACACCGGAAAAAAAGGATTGTATTTGCACGATCCTGCCAATCCGCATAGCGTTAGTAATAACCGCACCAACCGGATCTTTGAAGATAGCCGGCATCGTTTATGGCTGGCAACAGATGATGGTCTTTGCTTGTTTCATCCGCAACAAAATAATTTCACTACTTACTCTACCCGCCACGGTTTCCTGAGTAATATGATTTTTAGTATCCTGGAAGACAAAGCCGGGCAGCTATGGGTGACTACCTCCAAAGGACTGGCCTGTTTTTCTCCAACCACGGAGAAAGCGATTGTGTTTACCAAAGCTAATGGACTATTAAATGATCAGTTCAATTACAATTCCGTTTACCAGGATAGCAGCGGCAACATGTACTTTGGCGGCGTGAAAGGCATGATCCGTTTTAACCCGGATCATTTTCTGCGCAATACTTTTCTGCCACCGGTGTACATTACCGGTTTCCAGGTGTTTAACAAAGAAGCCCAGGTAGGCGATATTCTGCAAAAATCAATATCGTATACCGATACGATTGTGTTGTCGCACGACC
>NZ_DATCVJ010000090.1:0-3295 GCF_036566945.1 Chitinophaga sp.
GATTATTTTTTTCAGGATTAAAAAAAGATTAGCGAAGATCAACAACATATGATGTTCATCTTCGCTAATCTTTTCTAATCGTATTAATCAATAAAATAAAATCCTGGAAATCATCAAAATCAGTATACTCCTGAGTAAGACAAAAAATCGCCTCAATAGCTTTTTGCTTTATCCTTATGCTTTCGGCTTCCCTTTTGTGGCGGCAGCCATTCTCAGGCTGGCGGTTTTAGACGGCTGCTGGCAACAGCTTTTACCTTTTGCGGTAGTTTTACAGGTGGCAGCAGAACAATTCTTTTTAGCAGACTTGTCTGCTGTTTTGCTGCTTCTTTTTTCCTGGGCAAATACAACACCAGCCATTAACAGGAGGGCTGCAGCGCCGGTAAAAGCTTTCTTTATCATAAAAATGCCGTTTAGCTATTAAAGATACTAGATTTTAGCAATAACAGATACACCGCCTTTCACCACTTCTTCCAGTTTTACGGCTACTTCGGTGCCGATTGGAAGGTAGAGGTCTACACGGGAACCGAACTTAATAAAGCCCATTTCGTCGTTCTGTGCTACTTCCATTCCTGGTTTCAGGTAGTTAACAATTCTGCGGGCCAGTGCGCCGGCAATTTGCCTTACCAGGATATCCGTTTTGCCATTGCCGATTACTACAGAATGTCTTTCATTTTCAGTAGAGGATTTCGGATGCCAGGCCACCAGGTACTTACCTGCATGGTATTGCGACAGTTTTACCACACCACTGATAGGGTTACGGTTTACGTGTACGTTAGCGGGGCTCATAAAGATAGACACCTGCAGGCGTTTATCTTTGAAGTATTCCGGCTCATATACTTCTTCAATCACCACTACTTTACCATCGCAGGGAGAAACGACCAGCGAATCTCCTGTTGTATATTGTCTTGCCGGGATCCGGAAGAAGGATACGATGAACAGGAAGAATGCCAGGGATATAACAGATACTGTCCAGCAAAGGCAGGACGAATTACCGAACCAATAAAATACTGCTCCGTTAATTAACGCCAGTACCAGGAATACAAGGGAAATGGTAGCAAATCCTTCACGATGGATCTTCATTGTTTTTTTATTAAAATGATTGATTTATGTGTTTAATCAAAGTGCGAAGTTAGTTTAATTCAATTTTTTCAGCATACGAATTTATCGTTAAGCCATCATAAAGAACTGAACATAGATCCAGGCGAAGGGAGCGGCCAGGAGCAATGAGTCGAAACGGTCCATGAATCCGCCGTGACCAGGCATGATGCTACCAGAGTCTTTTACCCCTGCCATTCTTTTGAGTTTGGATTCTATCAGATCCCCGATGGTGCCGAATACGGCGGCGATGAGCGCCAGGGCAATCCAGTGTTGCAGGGCCAGGTATCCGCCCCCCCAGAAATGGCCGTAAACGCCTGCAGTGGCTACTGCCAGGATCATACCGCCTACTGTACCTTCAATGGTTTTTTTAGGAGAAATGGCGGGTGCAAACGGGGTGCGCCCAATGAGCGATCCCACGATATAGGCCATGGTATCGTTTATCCAGATGAAAATGATCAGCAGTAAAGGGATCAGCCATCCCGGCGCGGTGCCTACATCCAGTGGGGTGTAGTGAATATTGATGGCGTTGAGCCTTATATTTATCAGCAGCCCGAATGGTATGACGATATACAGCAGTCCTATGGCCGAGTAGCCAATGTTCTTTAAAGAGAAATCTTTACTCATTAACACTTCTCCCAATGGCATTACCAGCAGGAAAATAACCGCTATCCACCAGCCAATAAGGCCCGTAGGGATCTGTGCTATCTGGAAGTTGTTGCCGGTGAAAGTGAGTAATATAGCGGCTCCCGCAATGGTAGCCCCCCATTTGTGCCAGGCGGGAACGCTGGCATAATCAGGATCTATATGTCGTATTAACTTAAAGTATTCCTGCAGGGCAAAACAGCCTATCAGGAAAAAAAGCAGAAAAAATGTATAGTCGGCCCATAAGATACCTCCCAGCATTACTGCCACAAACACAAGCGCAGAGGCAGTGCGGGTGAAAAAAGTCTTCATTATGCTTAAATCTGGTGATTAAATTGCTGCCCGCAAATGTGGATAAAATAACCCGTTGGAGCAAATCCCTGTCAGGCGGTACGCAGCAGCGTAGACGCCTGACAGAAAAGAATAGCCCTACTCGGAATCCACCTGATTGGGGTCGCCGGTAGGCAGATTGTTGTGATTATGCACCAGGTTTTTGGCCACTTCTTCCTGCGTTTGATGAACATAAAGTTCCGCCTGCCCAGGTAAGGTAATGTTATAGGAAGATGACTGCCGGTTCAGTAATACCGCTTCTACCCCGTTATCCAGCAACATTCCTTTCACGATTTCTGCTTCAAATGGCCGGTCACTTGAAAAAATTTTAACCCAGTCTTTTTCCATAATTATTGCTTTAATGTCTTAGTAAGATTACAAATTTTCGTCCATTCCTATTTCGTCTACGTCATCTTTCTTTTTTTCCACCGGATCTATCATGAGCATAGGCGTTGATTTTTTACTTAACGCCCAAAACAGTGCAATGGTTACAGGAATGCTCAAAGCTACATAATACCATGCTAAAGGGGTATCCTTCATAGGATCATCTTTGGTCATCCCGTGCTGGAAAAGATATAGCATGACCACCTGTGAACCGTTGTTGAGTATATGTGCAAGGATGCTTAACCAAAGGTTACCGCTGATGACATAAATGGCTCCCAGCCCAAATCCCAGCAGTACCCGGGGCATAAAGCCCAGTACCTCACCATGTATGGCACTGAATAGAATAGATGTGATAAATACACTCAGCCATACTTTGCGGGTACTTTTAATAATGAGTCGTTGTAACACACCCCGGAAAAACAGTTCCTCCCCGATTGCCGGTATAATAGCCACCAGTACCAGGTTGATAAGGAGATCTTTTATAGTAGGCATGCGCAACATCACTGCCAGCAGCTTTTCGGCCATGGCCTGCATATCTCTTGCAGACTGTGATATGGGCCAGGTTTCATTCCACTCCCCTAACAGGCCCGCCAGTGGTAATACACCGTACATGGCAAACAAGGCAATCAGTATCTGAATACCTTTGGGTGCTGGTTTTAAACCCAGATAGGTGGCTGGATAAGGCTGCCACAGATAGGCAAAAAGGGCGGCCGGCACAAAGAAGGCAACGATGGTATAAAAGAATTGTGTTATTTTCAGATAGCCGATGAAGTTAGGATCGGTAAATGCACCATTTTGGATGGCCTCCAGGCTTTGACCGGTAATCACAGGCGTTACCGCT
>NZ_DATCVJ010000091.1:0-9543 GCF_036566945.1 Chitinophaga sp.
TAATAAAGAAAAAATCCTTCAACAGCATGGCCATTGAAGGATTTTTTCTTTATTAAATATTCTTGTTGGTTATCTTCTTCTTACTTTCTGGTAAATGCTCATCGCAGTACCCAGTATGGTGATGAGGATACCCAGCCATAATACATTGATATATGGGAATATCATGGCTTTCATCACGATATAATCACTGAAGCCTTCGGCTTCTTTTACCTTCAGTTCTATTTTATTTTCCGCAGGCATAATCTTAGAGAACCTAACATTGAGTCCCAGTGGCGCCAGTGTATCTTCCACGCTGTACTGGTAGCTGCTGTCGCGGATAAAATAAATAGGCTGTAATTTAAAGTGATCATCTGTTTGTGTGTACACTTCCAGTTCAGCACCTACTGCCAGATCTCCGTTCTGTGGAACATAATTGCGGCTTTCCGGTTTGGTATTCAATCCTTTCAGCACAATGAAGCCTCTGGAGAAAAATACAGAATCGCCTTGTTTCATCTGGTGCGTTACATAAGGCGTGGTATCGGCTTTCGCTTCTTCTTCCCTATTGGGTGCAGCAGATACATAGGTAAAGATATCCCTTGTCAGATAGTGTCTGGAAGCAGGATTGGACGAAATGGTATTTTCTTTCGTATTTACAAACGCATCCGGATAAAGTGTAAATTTCTCCAGGATATTACCGGTTTGTTTATCTTTTTTCTCGTAAACTACCTTGTAGTAGGTTTTAGGATCGCCCTTGGAAATGGAGTCACCGGTATAGGTAACATGGTAGTCGCCCATTTGTACCGGTACATCCCTTGGCAGCATGATATTTTCACGGGGATTTTGTTTACTTTCTTTTCTGAAGAAGCCATCATTGAGAATCTTCATACGATCGATCGATATTACTTCATTTTTGGCGGAAGAAATGAGGATACCCAGCAATACCATACCAAAACCGATATGCGCCACGGAAGCTCCTGCATTTTTCAGTTTGCCTTTCAGGCCGGTGAAAATGTAAGTAAAGTTCGCTACGATGGCATAAATGCTGGCAAACAGCATCAGGTAAATGGCGGTCAGGAATCCGGCGCCATATTTATCGTAGGTGATGGTTCCTTTCCAGGCCACCAAACCAGTTAATAACAAAGCTACCAGTGTAGGAACGGCCAGTTTCTTTGTGATTTCTCCACGTGGCGTATCCTTGTACCGCATGAATTGTACGACTGCCGTTAATACGCCCAGTACGATGGCAATCCAGACCTGAATTTTATTATAGTGGAAAATGGCGTCTGATGGCGGTGCGATGTCGTTCATATTGAACAATGACTTCAGACCGGTGAAACTCAGCAATTTATTCCATACCGGAATAGAAGTGGTGAAGGTGATCTGAATAGCTGCAATGAGCAGGATCAGGGAACCTACAAACAGCCAGAACTCGCGGGAGTAGCTGTTTTCTTCTTTCTTCACAGATGGGATGTCTTTTCTGCGCATAATCAGCAATGCAATAGATGGTACGGTAAATACCAGCATGGCAAAAAGCAACTGTGCGGTCATTCCCATATCCGTAAAGGAGTGTACAGAGGTATCTCCCAAAACACCACTCTTGGTGAGGAAAGAAGAATAGAGAATCAGTACGTAGGAAATAAAGAAGAAGAAGATGGTAGATTTCAGCGAGTGGCCGGTAGCTTTGTAAGCCAGCAGCGTGTGTACACCAGCCACCATGGTGAGCCATGGCACCAGCGACGCATTTTCTACCGGATCCCAGGCCCAGTAGCCGCCGAAATTAAGTGATTCGTAAGCCCAGGCTGCTCCCATCATGATACCGGTACCCAGCATCATAATCGCAAACAATCCCCATGGCTGTACGGGTTTTACCCAACCGGTGTAATCGCGGGTCCAGATACCTGCAAAAGCAAAAGCAAAAGGAATGATCATGGAAGCAAAGCCCAAGAACAGTACCGGCGGGTGAATCACCATCCAGTAGTTCTGCAGGGTTACATTCAGGCCATTACCATCGTGGATATGCTGCATATAGTCCGCTGTCTGGAAAATAGGCGCCAGTTGGTTTTCGGGTGCCTGTCTCAGTAACATAAACGGATTACTACCCACTTTATAGCCCAGTACAAATATGCCGAGCAGCATGCTGGCCATAATCAGCTGTGCCAGCGAGAAAGTAGTCATTACCGGCGCTTCCCATTTTTTGGAAGTGCGGATCAGGATAATTCCCAATATACTGTTCCAGATACTCCAGAGCAGGAAGCTACCTTCCTGATCAGACCAGAGACTGGATAATAAGTATTGTATAGGCAGGTCGCGGGAAGTATTGCGCCATGCGTATTTGTATTCAAAAAAGTGATTATACAGAATATAGTACAGGCAGCTGAAAACGCCGATAACAGCGGCTGACTGTATAATAAAAGACCAACGGGCCAGTCTTTTCCAGGAGTCCTGTAAGGATGGTTCCTTTAACTTAACTACATTATAATAAGCGACGGTGGCTACTATAGATGCGACAAATGCCAGTATGGCAAAGAAGTGGCCTAATTGGCCCGGCAGTAAATGTTCCCCTACAAACTTCATAAAATTCCTCTAGAGATGTGAATATTCCGGCACCTGACGATACTGATAAACTGGCTTATGGCGGTATCCCCGACATAAATGATCCAATATCAAAATGTTCAAATGATTACATTAAAGTTGTTTGTTGCTGACAGCCACCTGATCGTCCTTGTATTTAGACGGGCACTTCATCAGTATTTTGCTGCAATGAAATTCGCTGCCTTCCATTTTACCTGTCAGTACAATAGATTCGGCTTTTTCGAAGTCGGTAGGTTTGGCGCCGTAGAATACTACTTTATGAGATTCACCGGTTTTATCGTGGACGTAGAAGCTGAATAAGTTAGCATCTTTCATCGGGTCGTAATTCATCGCCTTTAAAGTGTCGAGTTTCCCGATGACATGGAATTCCTTCCCTTCTTTTTCACGGGCCGTTGCGAAAGTTTCATAGGTACTGAAATCTCCCACCATAGTTACTATCACTCCAATTGCTACCGCAATTACCACCAGCAGAATAATATTTGTTTTTTTCATATGAAAATTATCTTCCCTATTGATTTGATTCAAGCTGCAAAACCCTTTACCAGTGCGCTCTTAGCATTCCCCGCTTTTTGCCTTACTTTATTTGTTTCCGATTAATCGGCAAAATTAAGTCAAAATGACCTTCTTCGGACAATTTTTATATAAAAGGCAATTCTTTTTATGAGAAGGACGGCTGTAAGTAAACATAATCCTATCTTTGCGCGGAATTTAGAAAAGTACGATTTTATCATGGCAGATTTATCTCAATTTGACCCTAACTCGGTTGGCCTGCTGTCCAACAACGTTTTTGGCTTACCTTTTTCGGAAGAAGAAGCCCGGCTGGTATTGTTACCGGTGCCCTGGGAAGTAACGGTATCTTACAATAATGGTACTGCCCGTGGACCGGAACGTATATTCAGGGCATCCTTTCAGATCGATCTTTACGATGCAGATGTGAAAGATGGCTGGAAACAGGGTTTTTACATGCGTGAACCAGATAAGCACCTCTTATTACGCAGTGACTATCTGCGTAAGGAAGCGGAGCTGTACCTGAAATTCCTGACCGAAGGGGGAGATATTTCCGAAAATGAATTCCTGAAGAAAACACTGGTAGACGTGAGCAACGGTACCAGGGCCATGAACGAGTGGGTATATACCCAAACCAAGGCTTTGCTGGAAAAAGGCAAACTGGTAGGACTCGTAGGTGGCGATCACAGCACCCCGCTGGGCTTCTTCAAGGCTATCGGTGAGCATGCCGGCGACTTTGGTATCCTGCAGATAGATGCACATTGCGATTTACGGGATGCCTATGAAGGATTCAAGTATTCACATGCCTCCATTATGTACAATGCCCTGGCAGAAGTACCGCAGCTGTCAAAGCTCGTACAGGTAGGTATCCGCGACTACTGCGAAGAAGAAGTGGAGTACATCAACAATAGCGAAGGGCGCGTAGTCACCTTCTTTGATAAACAAATCAAAGAAAGACAATTTGAAGGGGAAACCTGGAAGGCGATCTGCGACAGTATTGTTGATACCTTACCGCAACAGGTATATATTAGTTTTGATATAGACGGACTGGATCCGAAATTATGTCCGCATACCGGTACCCCGGTGGCGGGCGGCTTTGAAGTAGAGCAGATATACTATCTCTTCAAGCGCGTACTGGCCAGTGGCCGTAAGCTGATTGGATTTGACCTGAACGAAGTAAGCACTTCACACGATGAGTGGGATGCCAACGTAGGCGCCCGTGTGTTGTTCAAGCTTTGCAACCTGTTGATCAGTTCTAATTCTTAATCTTACATTCCTGTTCATGCATAGTTTGCGCATCCTGCATCCCAATACCAGTAGCAGAATCCGGTTATTGCCGGTGATGCATGGTCTTACGGGTATTTTGTTTCTGATTAATGCGATTGGTGTATACCGTAGTCCGCAGCCTAACTGGTTTATGGTCGTATTTTTTGTGGTGGTGGGGCTATTAGCGATTGCGTTTCCATTTACCATGAAGCGCTTTAAGCAGTTTACCGAAGCAAATACCGTAGCGCGCATGATAGAAGCGCTCATTTGTTTTACCGGCAGTTTATACTTCCTGTCGCACCTGCAGCCGCTAATGAGCCTGCTGTTGTTCCTGACAGGGAGCGGTCTGGCATATGTAGGCTGGATGGAATACAAGATTTTCCAGCCCTCGTATGTAAAGATGGACACCACTGGTATTACCCTTCCTACCACCTTTTCCAAAAGGCTGGTTGGCTGGAACGAACTGAATAACGTAATTTTGCGGAACGACCTTTTGACAATAGACTTTAAGAATAACAAGATTCTGCAGCTGGAAATACTGGATGAACCTGGAAAAGAGCAGAGAGAAGTATTAAATAGCTTCTTTACGTCCAGGGTTCAGTAAGTGTTCATTCCAACAGATCATAAAATCACAAAATGTTAAAACAAACACCTTACATATTATACTCTGACGGTGAAGGAAATATTTTTGAAGACACCAGCATGTATGTAACTGGCCGCAGTGGCTGGGATGCATGGCCGGTAGACGCTGAAGAGTGGATCGAATTACCGGAAGGAGGCAATTTGTATGAGTTGCCAGGTCGCCGTGGTATTGGCATCAATGCCACCACGGGTGATATGCAGCTTTGTGATAAAGGATGGGCTGTGGCGGCCTTCATTCCGCCGGCACATACCGGTTTTTACCTGGCAGCTTACGAAACCATGCCAGATGCGCCTACCCTCCCGCTGTTTTGCTACACAGCTGTTGGTTGGCTGGATGGTAAGTTTTATGTACCCGCCACCCGTATTGAAGCCGATATCCGTCAGGAATGCGCCGGCTTTGACGACAAAAAAGTGAAACAAGGCGTAAAAACGCTGGTGGAGGCGTATCCGCATAACAGACTGGTACAACACCTCGCTGAAAATTGTGCGCTGACCTACGAATGCCCTGCTGCACGTAATTATTTTATGGGAAGATGGGAATGCCCTATTCCTTCCTCTCCTGCGTGCAACGCCAACTGCGTAGGATGCATATCCTTCCAGCCGGAAGAAGAAAGCATCGTTTCTACACAGGATCGTTTGCGTTTTAAACCAACCGCAGCGGAAATAGTAGAATACACCGTACCACATCTCGAAGAAGCCCCCTTCCCTATTGTGAGCTTCGGCCAGGGTTGCGAAGGCGAGCCATTGCTGATGTGGGAAACCATCCGCGAATCCATCATTGAAATACGTAAACACACGCCTAAAGGCAGTATCAATATCAACACCAACGGCAGCAAGCCGGATGCAGTAAGAGCCCTGTGTGAAGCAGGATTAAACAGTATCCGCGTGAGCCTGAACTCTGCCCAGGAAAAGTATTATACACCTTATTACCGTCCTAATAATTATGCTTTTGAAGACATCATCGAGAGCCTGAAAGTAGTACGTGAATTTGGTGGCTGGACCAGTATCAACTACTTCGTGTTTCCGGGTATGACAGATAGTGCAGATGAATATGAAGCACTGCGCAAACTGATCAGGGAAACCGGACTGAATATGATTCAGTGGCGTAATTTTAATATTGATCCCGACTGGTACCTGGGTAAACTGGGCGTAACAGAAACAGGAGAATGTTTAGGCGTGAAACAGTTACAGGAATTAATTCAGGAAGAATTCCCGGATCTTAAATTCGGTTATTTCAATCCTCCGATGGAACGTATCACCGGGGATTATATGAGCGATTTCGCGCACTAGTTTTATCGCCTCCGGCGATGCGAGTTTTTGTCTTTCTTCAGGATTATACTGATTTAGATGATTTTCCAGATTTTCACTTTTTGATTAATAGGATTATAAAAAGATTAGCGAAGATCGATGTGGTTATCCTCATCTTTCTTCGCTAATCTTTTTATATCATTTAAAATCCCAAAAGTAAAAATCTGGAAAATCATCTAAATCAGTATAATCCTGAAGAAAGACAATCGCCGAAGGCGATCCCCTCCGCTCACTCCACTTCCTCGAAGCGATACTGCTTCGCATAAGCCGACGGCGACATGCCCGTTACCTTTCTGAATACTCGGTTAAACGTAATTGGATTGTTATAACCGGTCGCATAGGCCACGGCCGCAATGCTGTCAAAATCTCCATTAATAATTTTCTTGCAGGCTACATTGATCCTGATTTCATTCAGGAATTCGAGGTAGGTTTTGCGGGTATGTTTCTTAAAGTATTTACAAAAAGCGTAGGTAGTCAGATGTGCGATCGCAGCGATCTGTCCGAGTGAAATATTTTCTGCATAGTGCTCCAGTGTATACTGGTAAATATCATTCATGCGCAGCCCTTCCGACTCGCTGTACGCATGCCTGGAGAAGCCTGTGGATAAAGACTTCCACTCCTTTACCTGTTTCGAAAAATAAACCAGCATTCCTACAAATGCCAGCAATCTTTCGGCGCCGGTAAGGCGTGAAATTTTCAGGATGTCTGTTGCCATTTTTTCGGCGTGTGCTGCCGGCAGTTGCAGGCTGTTGGCGGTGAGTTGTAAAAACTTCCGAACCGTTTCCATTTCCTTTAGAGAAAATAATCCCTGCAACGCCTGTTCATGATCGAAGAAAATATGGATGGCATGAATATTCTTCTCCTGTACATTTTCAAAATACCTGGCATCCCCTTTAAACATATGGGGCTGATTGGCGCCAATTACATAAATTTCCCCTGCCTTAAATGGCTGGGTATAGTTACCGGCAATCAGGGTGCCTTCTCCTTTGATGATGAGTGTTACCTGTGCCTCTTTATGACGATGCAGGTAATTATAGAAGTATGGGAGAATATCTTCCTGTATCACGACCGCTCCTTCATCAGCAACGGGAACAGTAAATTGAATTACTTTCATTAACCAATTTTACTACTTTTTGCGCAAAATTAGCATTTTGAAGACAATAATTGTAAAGTCTTTAACAATTTTGAATAGCACAAGCCAGATAATCCTTTCTCCTTTCCCCTTGCTGATAACGGTTATGCCAGCTCCGATACGGGCTTTGCGGCTTTACCCACCGCCAGTTTTCGCTGCAACCACCAGAAACCGGCACCTGAGACGAGGCAACCCAACGCCGTAATGGCCCACCAGGGCTTAAATCCGAGATGCTGCACCACAAAGGCGCCGGTAGTAGGTGACACCACATTGGCCAGTGAATAGGAGATGGTATATAGCGCTGCATACTGTCCCCGGTTATGGTCCTTACTCCGGCCAATCCAGAAACTATTCATAAAAGGAAGACAAAACATCTCGCCGAAGGTGATGATCAGCATAAATAAAGCCGCCACGGCCCACAATGGTGGCAGGAAAGAGAGCAGCAGGTAAGAGAGGCATACCATCAATGCGCCGCGCGCCACAAATACCAGGTTAGGCCGGGTGCCATCCAGGCGATATATCATTACCATTTCCACCACTGCGATCAGGATGCCGTTGATAGACATATTGAGACCAATGAGCCACTCTTCCATGTGCATTACCTCTTTAAAATACAAAGGCACAATACTGGAAAACTGAAACAGGCAGATCGCATTCAGGGTAGCAAAAGCCAGGAACCACAGATAGATATTATCTTTCCATACCTTATTTTCTTTTATTACTACTGTTTTAGTCTCTTTTACAGGCGCCTTTACCGGTGGCAGGAAAATGCGCATCAATACAGCTGCCGCTATACAGGTAAACCCATCTACCCAAAACAGCAACTGATAACTGAAACTGGCCAGAATACCTCCAATAGCTGGTCCCACTGACCAGCCCAGGTTCACCGCCAGGCGGTTCAGGGCATAGGAACGGGTACGGTTTTCCGGGGCGCTGTAAGCCGCAATAGCGATACTGTTGGCCGGCCGGAAGGCATCTCCTACGGAACTCATCACAAACACGCAGACACATATTTGCTCAAACGTGCGCATCTGTCCCAATAAAATGAATAATAAACCGTTAGAGAAAAGGCTCCAGAACTGTACGTGGTAAAAGCCAATTTTATCAGATAACCAGCCACCCAGCAGTGCACCCACAATAGCGCCGCTGCCAAAACAGGCCATCACCAGGCCTGCCTGGGCGATGCTGAAGTGCAGATGTTGGGTAAGGTACACCGTCATGAAAGGAATCACCATAGTACCACTGCGATTGATCAGCAGCACAAGTGATAACCACCAGGTAGCGGGAGAAAGGCCGGTATAGGCATTTTGATAGAGACGAATCGTTTGTCTGAAGAGGTTCATAAAACTTGGCAAAAAATAAATTTCTTAAAAATAGGATTAACAGCACAGTTTTTGCAAAGATCCGGAATTCATCTTTTGATGAGTGATTATTTTTTCTGGATCAAAACATTAACTTTGGTCTAAACAGGCGCTCAATAAGGTTATCATGGAGGAAAAAAACGGTAAAAAAAATATCCAGGCATTAGGCATTACCATCGGCGTTCATGCGTTGCTGTTAGTGGCCCTTGTATTTACCGGCTTTTCAGCCCCTCCGCCCCTTCCCGATCAGGATTTGGGAATGGAAGTTAACCTCGGCACGTCTGATGAGGGCATGGGAGATGTGCAACCACTCAATCCCAATCCTCCCAGTGCTGCCGCTTCTGAGCCGGCACCGGCTGAAAGTCCGGCTACCGCCGCCAAAGACAATAGTGAGCCACAACAAGACATTGCCACACAGGACGAAGAGGATGCTCCGGAAATAAAAAAACCGGAAAAGCCCGTAGAAAAACCAAAAGAGATTCCTAAAAAACTGGAACCGAAACCTGTAAAACCTGTTAAAAAACCAACAGAAGCACCACCAACACCAGCACCACCTGCTCCCAAACCGAAAGCGGTATTTTCCGGTGGTACCGGCAACAGTGCCAACAGCGGTAACAGCGCCAATGGTTCTAACAACGCAACCGGAGAAGGTAATACCGGCAAACCCGGCGACCGGGGACAACTGGGGGGTAACCCTAACGGCGGCGGATATACGGGTGGAGGACTGGGAGGAGGTCGTTCTGACTTTCATCTCAA
>NZ_DATCVJ010000092.1:0-2763 GCF_036566945.1 Chitinophaga sp.
AAGGAAGGGTCCAGTTTCCTGGCGCGGTCCCAGATTTTGGGTGCATCTACCAGGTTGTTAGATTGCTTCCAGAACTTTACTTCCGCATCTGTTCTATCGTACCAGCCATTGCCTACAATTCCATGCTCACTGGGCCATTGGCCGGTAAGATACGTACTCTGCACAGACGTGGTGAGCGCCGGTAACATGGGCTTCACGGTTGCCAGGTGACGCTGTTGCGTATAAGCCTTTATGAAAGGCAGGTGCTCCAACAAAGAAGTAGAGAGCCCTACTACATCAATTACTACTGTCTTTCTCATAGATTCAATCGCCGTTACAATTCCGGTATAAAGCTATTATTCCCAATGGACAATTCCAAGCGGCTTTTAGCCATTAGCTTTTAGCTTTTAGAAAATGCAGCGAAGAGCATGTTATGTTCTTATCCGCTGCATTTTCTAAAAGCTAAAAGCTAATGGCTAAAAGCTAAAAAGCTGTTCCTTTATCCAATTTAATTCCCGGGACACGGACAACGACATTTCCTGTTTTAATTCAGGCGGCAATACGTCCCAGGTGTATGTTTCCACTTCCAGGTGCGATGTAAAGGGCTGTTGCCGTTGCAGTGCCAATACCTGTTTAATATCTTCCTGTGTGGATTGCAATACACCAAATTTATCAAGAAATACCGGTACATGAAAATGGGAGCGCCATTCTGTTACCGCTGGATTATTTTCATCGGCCAGTGCTTCCGGCAGATCGGGGTAATGAATAAAGCTGCCATCATTTTTCCGGGCAATTACCTGGTGCAGGTATACCGGTTCGTTAAATTGACGGAAAGCGTCTGTCACCTCTTTTCGTGCAGCCGTATCCGTTGGCATGTTTGCTTTCAGTGCCGCACTGATCTGGAGCTTACCTACTTTCAGGCCATGGTGTTGCAGGCGCTCCAGCACGCGCTGAGGCGGTTCGTATACCAGTGCAAAATGACAAACATCGTAGCACAACTGAATATGCGCCTTGATGATATCTGCTGCTTCCTGGTCTTCCACGTTAAATTTCTCCTTAATAAACGGAATGCCTGCCGGTAGTAATTCCTCAAAATACCAACTGATATATTCGCTGGTATTTTCCATCAATCCATCTGGTTCCGGTTCTACATCCAGGTGCATTAAAGGGCCGCCGCTACGGTGAATACGTACCAGTTGCTCCAGGACCAGCAGCATGTTAAAAGTGGCGCTTTCTGTAAAGGAATTTTTTTCTTCTTCACAACGGCTACACCAGTATTTGTAGGTAAGTGGATTTGTAGAAATACCGCCTTCCATCCCCGCGGGCAGTAAGGCCGCGAGCAGGCGAAACAGGCGAATGGTATAGGCAACGCGATCGGCACTGGTCCAATCGGGTGCATGTACCTGGTCTTTTACCACTACATTATGAAAACCGCCGTATGGAAAACCGTTCATGGTAAACACATAACAATCTTCTTCTTTCAGCCATTGCTGAAATGCGGTCAATTGCTCTTCCTTACTCAGTTCCAGGCTGGCGGTATTGGCCAGGCGTAAGCCTATGCCGAAAGGTTGATCGGGAGATACCTGTTGTTTGATAGCAGGTATGAATTTTTTCAACTGCGCAAAATGATCCCCCCAGTTTTCGCCGGGATGAATATTTGTGCAGTAGGTAAGATGCCCAACTGCTGTTTTCATTATTGATTATTTTTACAGATATCCACTGCTTTATACAGCAGTGCCAGATCCATTTCGTGTACTTCTTCTCCTTTACCAACGGCGCGCAACAGGGAAATTGTTAAGCGACCTCCCAGGTGTTCGCGAAATTCTTCCAAACCTACTACCACCGGAGATGGTTTGCCATCCTGCTTTTCCAGCAACGGATGCCAGATGGGTAATTTCATATTTTTTAATACCGTGAGAATACGTTGCATATCAGCTTCTGGCAGCCAGCCTAACAGGAACGAGTACACGCTATCTACCGCAATGCCGATAGATACTGCTTCGCCGTGACGTAGTTCAAAGTTGGTAAGCTGTTCCAGCTTATGTGCACTCCAGTGTCCAAAATCCAGTGGGCGGGAAGAGCCGCTTTCAAACGGATCACCGGCACCGCCAATATGCTGTACATGCAATTCGGCACAACGATAAATCAGTTCCTGCATAGCTGGCATGTCGCCGGCTGTCATAGCCACGGCAGTTTCTTCTATCCGGTTAAAGAAAGCAGCATCTTTTATGAGGGCAACTTTCACCGCTTCCACCATACCGGAGCGCCAATCGCGCGGATCCAGGGTGGTTAGAAATGTCTCGTCATTAAATACTGCCGCTGGCGGCGCGAAGGAACCCAGGAAATTTTTCTTCCCCTTATAGTTTACGCCGTTTTTCACGCCTACACCAGAATCATTTTGTGATAACACGGTAGTCGGGATCCGGATATGCTTTACCCCGCGGTGAGAAATCGCCGCTGCAAACCCTACCAGGTCGAGCAGGGAACCTCCTCCGATACCGATCACATAAGAATGGCGGTCGATACCATATTTATCGATGGCATCTACCAGGCTGAAAAGCAGTGGCAAATCATTCTTTACGCTTTCACCACCGGTGATGGTAACAATTTCCGGGGCCAGCTGAAAGCCGCGCACCTGTTGGAAATAAGTATTGATTTGCTGTGTGAGCTGTGGGTGGTGTGCCGCTACACCTCCGTCTAATATTACGAGTAACTTTTTAACATAGGCCTCTTCTGCTTTGGATTCCAGAAAAGAAGCGATACATGTGTTGGCAGGATCAAATA
>NZ_DATCVJ010000093.1:0-8724 GCF_036566945.1 Chitinophaga sp.
CGATGGAGGAAATGTATGTTTAAATATCAATATTTGGATGTAGCGTTTGCATTATTAGTGAGTAATTTTTAATTATTGCGCGTAAGATTACTGTGAACCCGATAACCCTTATCATGTAAGCCCCTCAGCGTAGAAACTCTATTTATATCAACTCAAAAATCTAAATTATGAAAATGCTATTATTAAAGATGGTGGCCCCTATTTTATTGACCAGTCTTATTATCTCCTGTAAAAAAACAACACCCCTGCAGGAAATCGCTCCTGTACCCGGCAAACTAAAGGCGAATACCGTTAGCACGGTAACCGGCCATCCGGCAGGATTGCAAACTAATCTGAGGATGTATGGCTACATGTCCGTATACACTGGTGAGTACGTAAAATATATGGATTCGGTCAATCTCGCACAACTCACGGATGTGACTATCTCTTTCATTAATCCGGATGCCAACGGGGTGTTTACCATTAGTAGCGACATTGCGCAGGCAGTGGTAAAAGCCCATAACCTCAATGTAAGGGTACATATGTCCATTGGCGGTGGTGGCGGCCCTGCTTATTGGGACAACCTGATTAAACCTGCCAACAGGGCGCAGGTCATTTCAAATATCCGGGCGGTATTAACCACCTATGATTTTGACGGGATAGATGTAGATTTAGAAGGGGCGCGCATCACAAGTGATTATAACGGATTTATGGTTCAGTTGTCTGATACCCTGCAACAGTATTCAAAATTCCTTTCTGCTGCCTTAGCCAGGTACCAGGGCAACCTTTTATCTGCCGCAGTATATAGCCGGTTGGATTTTTTAAATGTAATGGTATATGACTACACCAGCAGCTCACCGCGTTCACATTCTTCATTCGCAAATTTTCAGAATGATTTCAATTTCTTTAAAGCCAAATTACCGGCAGCTAAATTAAACATGGGGGTGCCGGGATATGCCTGGGAGTATAATGGTAATACGCCCACTACGCAGATATCTATAAAAGATATTTTAAAACAATTTCCTGGCGCCTACGCGCTGAATTACAAATACGCTACGCCTACTAAATCCTGGTGGTTCGATGGGCATCCGGTACTACGCCAAAAAGTAGCCTATTGTTTACAACAGGGTGCCGGTGGTATGATGATGTGGCAAATTATGCACGATCCGCAGGATGATGCCAGTTCTTTGTTGAAGCTGATGAATTTCTGCGCGGGAAATCCGGCATTGGCAGGTTTCGATACGTCGTTGAACTACGCTTTTACGGCATCTAACAGCTGGTTGGCGATGGAAGTAGCCAATGCATCGTTAAATAATTTTGCAGGGGTGCAGCAAAATACCTGGACAAATGGAGATCATCAGAAATGGTTTCTTTCAGTAACAAATAACGAATTTAAAATAACCAATAAAAATAGCGGTAAGGTATTGGATGAAGTAGATGAAACCGCCAGTGGACTTGGCGTACAGTTTGTTCAAAATCCATGGCATGGTGGAGGAAATCAGCGGTATCAATTTGTTCCAAATGAATTGGGCTATTATAAGCTGGTAAACGTAGCCAGCAACAGGCTGGCATCCGTTTATCAGGCATCTACCACTCCGGGTGCCAAAATTGTGCAGTGGACAGATGGAAATGGCGCTAATCAGCAATGGATGATTTCCAGGCAATAAAAGGTCAACTAGTTAAGGAAATTAATAACATAAAAGCCGATGCGCTGTCATTCACGATGATTTAATCGCTCTTTTCGCAACAGGTAATGCTGCAGGAGTAATAACTTATTGTACGCAGGACACTGGTAATAATAACTGATAGGTGGGAAGCCGGAGAGCATTTTCTTCCCGATATCCGGCAGCAGGGAGTTGAATCCGGCCACAAAAAACACAAATCGGCCATCCGTTTTTACATTTACCAAGCTTGTTTCTGGTGGCGTGTCGCCAAGCCAGATTAGCGCAGTACTCAAAATGATCCGGTCCATATCATTGGTAGAAATGGCCAGTAGCTGACGCATGTCTGTAACCAGCTGAGAGCGGTGTTGCGCCAGCGCTGGAATCGGATATCGGCCAATAAGACGGGCCATGTGATACAACAGCACCGCCGGGCGCGCATAGTGGGGGGAAATATATGCTGCGTGAGACATGTATTCCCGGTGGCGGATAAACGAATCGAGTAATTGTACGGTGGCACTGTCGGCACTACTGTTGGCCATGTTATAGGCATGCATGAAATACAGGGCATTCGTCAGCACGCATGCATCGAAATCAATCGGCATACTTTTCCCGAACCAGGTGGAATACGCCGGGATCTGGCGGTATTTTTTAAAGGTATTCCGGATGCGGTAATGAACGGTGTTGGCATGCTGTTGCATGAGGAGCTTTGCCTGGTATGCCATAGTGGAATCGGCTTGCATGGCCAGCAGAAGGATGGCCGTATCATCAATATCATCCGGAAGGGAATGCCATTTCCTGAATAAATTTAGAAAACGGGAATTGGGAAATACCATGCTGGGATTGGTTCTCCAGAAATTGAAAGTAGCACGCCCGGATTGATGACGGAAATTCGGGAAAGTAGCACAGGCTTTTGAGCGGATCTGCCGACACAATACACTATCTGCTCCGGTAAATTGGTACTGTATTTCCCCCAGGGTCATAGCAATAAGACCCGTAAAAAAAATATTGTTGTCCTGTTTCATTTTCCCATTTGGGCGGCCATAATATCGCTGACTGGGAAACATCCCCGCGAAATAAAAACTGTCGCTGGCTACCTGTTCACGGGCAATTTCATGGAGCAGGCGGGAAGAGAAGGAATCCTGTTGGGCGGTCGCTGGAAAGCCGCATATCAGCACCAGGCAGGCTATTTTCAGAAACCGCATGTGGGAAAGGTTTTGGTGGAATACTGAAACAACCATTGTGTGAGAAAAACAAGAAACAGGTTGGCCCGTCGGATTAATCTAAAAATCATCATAATTGTATGTAGGCGATAAAAAGGATTTTTGGATCAGGTAAAATATTGGCAAAGGATAGTTTAGTCTGTTATCGTAAACTAGTGGTAGTTATTACATTCACAGCAAAATTAATGAATGCCCCCCATTTTTGCAATAACATTGATCAGCCCGCAGTTCTTCTCACCATCAATGAACGGGTATTATCACTTTTTTCCACCCCGCAAAACAGAAAAGCCGCATAAATCATACGATTTATGCGGCTTTTCTGTTTGCGGGGTGGAGGGCACAATGTTCGAACCGGTTCGTAGATAATTTATCTGAAATTCAGACATTTATTAGTGAAATTAATTGAGATCCCCCGTCATTAATATATGATTTCCCCTTGAAATATGAACGAGGGCGAAAATTACGTATATTCGCCCTTGTTCTTCTTTTGAGGACAAAATTTACCCACGTTTTTAAATGGAAAAATATGCCATATAATTCATCTATTCCTTATAGATGATCTGCCTTTGTTACCTCCGACCGTAGTAATAGAGGATACTACTATCCTTAAAAAGACCATCGCACCTAGTCGGTCTTTATCAGAGCTAAAAGGTGCAATTACCAATCTCCCTAATCCTACTTTATTTATTGAAACTATAAATTTGCAGGAAGCTCAGGCAAGTTCTGCTATGGAGAATATTATCACAACACAGGATGAGTTATTCAGAGCTTCAATTAATGAAAAAGGAAGAGGTTCCTCTGCTACTAAAGAAGTAATACATTATAAAGATGCACTTTGGTATGGGATAAAGCAAATTCGGAAAAAGCCCGTTCTGGCTACTAATCTCTTTATTTCCATCATGCAGATTATAAAAGAGAATAATTCGGGTAAGTGATTATATCATCCGGCATAAAAATGAGTATTATGCAAATTTAAGGAGAGTAACGGAAGAGAAAGATTGGGCTTCGTGGATTTTATATATGCTGGATATGATTGAGCAGACATCCTCAAAAGGACGTCATCAGATTATTGAAATTGAAAGGCTAATGGAACAGATGAGCGTTGAAATTCAGGAAAAGTTACCGAGGATATATTCTAAAGATCTCATTGAAGTCCTTTTCAAATTACCATATACTAAACGTTCTCAATTGGAATTAGCTGGGCTTGGGAATCTAAAAACAGTTGGTGGTTATTTAAAGGTATTAGAAGAAAACGGATTTCTGAAGAGCGAGCAAGTTTAAGCGGTCTTGAAAATTTGTCTGTTAAATTCTATAATGGCACCCGTGAAGTGAATATTGAGAGTTGGTAAAAATATTTAAAACCCACTCTTTTATTCTTTACCTGTAGGCTAAAAATGGTTGTTAGCTAATCACCAACAACCATTTTTAGTTTAACGGGCGTTAGAGTTGCAGGGAGCTAACTTTTGACGCATTTGTAATATCCCCTGTAATACCCAATTTATTGCTCTAACTTTAGCAAAGTTGCATTGGCTTCTTCTGATGTAGCTTGGGCTTCTTTTTCTTTTTTAGTCCTTATTTTTCAGTAATATGTATATTTAATTAAAATTATATTTGTGAATATTTTTGTAGGTAATATAAGTGACAGAACAACTGAAGATGAGATTTGGTCTTTATTTGACCCATTTGGAGTTGTATATAGTATTAATATAGCGTATGATAAGTACAGTGGCCGTTCTAAAGGCTTTGCATTCGTTGAAATGCCAGACGATTCTAATGCAGTACAGGCAATTAAGCAATTAAATAATTCAGTAGTTGCTGGCCAGACAATAGTAGTGTATGAGGCTCGGCCAAAACCTGAAGGACGAGAAAATAATCGTTTCTCCAGATCTGGCCCACGCCCTGGATTTAAACCCAGATACTAATAGTTGGATGTTTTAAAACGTCGGTTACCTTTATCTGTTAAGAGAACAAAGGAGCAAAGCCACAAAATACGTTAAGTAGTTTGTAGCTTTGCTTTTACTTTTCTATGTACCGGATGGCAGCACCGTTTTTACCGCTTTCTCTCACTATTATTGACACGTGAAATGCCCTCCCCCAAAAAATTGCCTGGCATTCGATTAACATATGCCATTGGGTGAATCACTAAGAAATAAATAAGAAGTATTTTATTTAGGGAAATAAAACTGAAATCGACTAACTAATCGACCATAAAAGAAAAACCCGCGACTAGCGCGGGTTTCTTCGAGATTTTGCGGACCGGACGGGACTCGAACCCGCGACCTCCGCCGTGACAGGGCGGCATTCTAACCAACTGAACTACCGATCCATTCCAAAATGTGTACTAAGAACTTGTCTCCCAATTCGTTGTGTTGTTCCGTTTTGGGATTGCAAAGATAGCAACAAAGTTCCCAATTAAGCAAATCTTTTTTAAAAAATATTTTCAGCATTATCTTTACACCCGATCTTTAACCAATTTAATCAAATTATGCAATTCCTGGATTTCGAGAAACCTATCGCTGACTTATATGAGCAGCTGGAGAAGCTGAAGGAGAATGGTGAAAAATCAGGCGTAGATGTATCTGCTACCGTAAGCGAGTATGAACAGAAAATTGTTGATACCCGTCAGAATATCTATGGCCACCTCACTCCCTTTCAGCGTGTACAGCTGAGCCGTCATCCGGATAGGCCCTATACGCTGGCGTACATCGAAAAGATGTGTACCAACTTTACGGAACTGCATGGCGACCGGAATGTAAAAGACGATAAAGCCATGGTAGGCGGTTTCGCCGACCTGGATGGTGAAACCGTGATGTTTATCGGTCAGCAAAAAGGCGTAAACACCAAAATGCGCCAGCTCAGAAACTTCGGTATGGCGAACCCGGAAGGTTACCGCAAGGCCCTCCGCCTTATGAAACTGGCCGAAAGATTCAATAAGCCGGTGGTGACCCTCATCGATACGCCTGGTGCCTATCCCGGCCTGGAAGCAGAAGAAAGAGGTCAGGCGGAAGCAATTGCCCGTAATCTCTTTGAGATGGTAAAGCTCCGTGTGCCCGTAATCTGCATTATCATAGGCGAAGGTGCATCTGGTGGCGCGTTGGGTATTGGTATCGGCGACAGGGTATTTATGCTGGAAAACAGCTGGTATACTGTTATTTCTCCCGAAAACTGCTCTACTATCCTCTGGCGTAGCTGGAATTTTAAGGAAAAAGCAGCCGAAGAGCTGAAACTCACCTCCGATTATATGAGCCAGTTTGGTCTGATCGATGGAATTGTACATGAACCACTCGGTGGAGCACACGTAAATCCCGACGAAATGGCCCATTTATTAAAAGTACGTATCAAGGAAACACTGGCCGAATTAAGGAAAATTGATCCTGATACCCGCATTGAACAACGTATCGACAAGTTCTCCCGCATGGGCTTTTACGAAGAGAAATAAAAAATATTTAGAGATCACAATAAAAATTTCGAATTTCGGCCTTCGGAATTCGAAATTTTTATTTTCCCGTAAACACAATATGGAACAACTAAAAGGCACCGGGGTGGCATTGGTAACACCCTTTAAAGCAGATGAAAGCATCGATTGGAATGCTTTGGAAAAGTTGATCAACTACGTGATCGATGGCGGCGTTAACTACGTTGTGTCATTAGGCACAACCGGTGAAACACCTACTCTTTCTGCAGATGAAAAGCTGGATTTGATAAAATTCACTTTCGAAAAGGTGTCGAAACGGGTGCCTGTAGTGATTGGTATTGGCGATTATGATACCCGGGATGTAGTGAAACGGCTCGAGAGCTGCCCGCTGGATGAAGCAGCAGCCATCCTCAGCGTAGCGCCGTATTACAGCAAACCAACCCAGGAAGGAATATTTCAGCACTATAAAGCAATTGCAGCGGCTTCCCCTAAGCCCATCATCCTCTATAATGTGCCCGGACGTACCGGTCGTAATATGACAGCAGAAACTACGTTGCGCCTTGCACATGAAGTGGAGAATATCGTTGCCATGAAGGAAGCTTCCGGCGATATGATGCAGTGCATGCAGATTATCCGCGATAAACCAAAAGACTTCCTGGTGATCAGCGGCGACGACGGTCTCGCACTGGCCCAGCTGGCCTGCGGCATGGATGGCGTTATTTCTGTTGCCGCCAATTATTTTGCCGCCGACTTTTCCAGCATGGTACATGCCGCACTGGTAAACGATTACCCGGCAGCACGTATCCTCAATAACAAAATGCTCCAGGGATTTGAAATGATGTTCTCGGAAAATAATCCTGCCGGCATTAAAGCATTCCTGCATCACGCAGGTATCTGCGAAAATAATTTCCGCTTACCCATATTACCGGTTACAGACGGACTTTATGGCAACATTTCCGCATATTTGAATAAATACTAGCAGAAAACATAAAGCAAAAAGCTATTGAAGCGAATGATGAAAGCAAGGTGAATACCCGCTTAATTCATTCGCTTCAATAGCTTTTTGCTTTATCCCTTTTGCTTTCCGCTCAAACAATATAAGTCACGCCCTCTTCCGCAATGGCAGTATTTTCAAAAACCGGTCTGGATTCATCCAGGAAAGGTTGTAATTCTGTGTATTTGGAAGAAAAATGCCCGATCAGCAGTTGCTTTACTTCGGCCGCTGCCGCCAGGGAAGCTGCCTGCACAGAGGTGCTGTGGTAGCGCTCTGCCGCCCTATCCTCTAAATCATGCAAATAAGTCGTTTCATGATACATCATGTCTGCATCTTTCAGCCATGGCAGCAGGTTCACATCATAAATAGTATCTGCACAATACACATACCTTTTACCCGGAGGAGGAGGGAGGGTCACCCAGTCGTTTTTAATAAGTGTGCCATCTTTCCGCTGATAATCAGCGCCATCCTGCAACTTACCAAAATAAGCCGCCGGAATTTCGTAGGCCCTGGCCTGTTCCGGAATCAGCTTCCGCTTTCTTTTCTGCAACTCAAAGGAAAATCCAAAACAGGAAATCCGGTGCTGGGTAGGAAAACAAGTTACCCGTAAGTCCTTATCCTCCAGTATAGTACCACTATAACCAGGAAGAAGGGGTATGAAAGACAATTCAAATTTTAAAATAGTCCCCGAACAATCCAGCTGTAACTGGATAATTTGCTCCAGCTCCGGTGGCGCATATACGCTGAGCGGATCGGTTCGCCCCATCAGACTGAGTGTGTTCAACAACCCTATCAGCCCAAAATAGTGATCTCCATGAAGATGACTGATGAAAATATATCTCAGCTTACTCCGCTTAATCCTGTATTTAGCGATCTGTAATTGTGTGCCTTCTCCGCAATCTACCAGCAGCAACTGTTCGTTGCAGGTAACTACCTGGGCCGTGGGGTGCCTGTCCAGGGTAGGGATAGCTGAATTGTTACCTAATATTGTTACTGCAAACATGTATTTATCGTTTAGCCGTTAGCTTTGAGCTTTTAACTGTTAGCTCGTCCATACGACAAAGCTAACGGCTAAAAGCCGTTCTCTACTCCATTCCTTCCAATAATTCTCTCTCCAGTTCCTCCATCATGATCAGATCTATCGCCTCGGCCATAGTCGGTGCAATATTCAGCATATCGTTACCCGCATCTTTCAAGGCAGCTGTTAAAGTGTTGTTAAGGCCGGTTAAAGCACAGGAAAGATGATTGTCATACATACACTGGTAGACTGTTAAAATGGCTTCAACTCCTTTTGCATCAAATTTTTCTACCAATGTCAGATCCAGTATGAGATTACGTCCCTTTAGTTCCGGCAATGCAGTTGCAGTGGCCATGAAGTCGTCTGACAAATTAGCATCCAGGGCGACTTCTTCCGGACAAAAAACGACTATTTTTTCTTTGGTATCAATTTTG
>NZ_DATCVJ010000094.1:0-1548 GCF_036566945.1 Chitinophaga sp.
TTGAAGATTTTAAACGAAATATTCAGTTTATCTACAAGGATCTCATAGTAAGTTATGAAGGTGTAAACAAACCAATTTATGTGAAAGGTGACAGGCTGAGATTAAATCAGGTCATGCAAAATCTACTTGATAACGCTGGCAAATTTACCAAAAAAGGATCGATTACAGTTACAACACAACTCGAATCAGATATGGTTAAGGTTCTCGTAAAGGATACTGGAATTGGAATACATCCTGAAATATTTCCTAAATTATTTTTCAAATTTGTAACAAAATCCGATAGAGGAACTGGACTGGGTTTATTTATTGCAAAAAGCATCGTTGAAGCACATGGTGGGAGCATATGGGCTGAAGCTAGTTCTCATCTTGGCACAACTTTTATCTTTACTTTACCCCTTTCAGATCAAGATAGTGTTGAGCATAATGATACGGATTCATCATAGAGATTCAATGCAAATATTGTCCAGTCGAAAAATATTGGTGTCTGTCATCTTAGCTGCCGTTTTGGTTACATGGATTGCAATAATAATGTGCTCTTCTGTCTCTTTTCAAAATGCATATGCCCAGGCACAAAACAAATCATCTCAAACACCTAGTTCTGCAAATCAATCATTAAAGGTAGCTTATCTAACCGATGGCCTTTTTAGCGATGCTGGCTGGGGGGCGTTTGCTTATAATGCGGGTCAAGAAATAATTTCCAAGTATGGATATGAAGTAAGTTTCCTAGATAACGTATCAATTCCTAATATAGAAACGACTCTCAAGGACTATGCAGATAGAGATTATGATATTATCATAGCACAGGGATATGAGTGGGGAGATCCTGTTATTAAAGTAGCACAAAAATATCCTGATATAAAATTTATTGTGTTCACTGGGCAAGTAAAATCTGAAAACGTAGCTTCAATATTCCCAAGGCAGCAGGAAGCAGCTTATCTTCTTGGCGCGCTTGCAGGCATGCTCTCAAAGAACCATACGATTGGTTTTATTGGAGGAGATGAGAAATATCCCAATCTAAAGAACATTTACGAAGGCTACAAACAGGGAGCTTTGCATGTCAATTCTACAACCAGAGTATTTGAAACTTACTTAGGGGACTGGGATAACGAGTCTAAGGGCAGGTCAGCAGCACTCTCTCAGATTAAAGAAGGCGCAGACTTTCTATTGCATGTAGCTGATACGTCTGGACAAGGTGTAATTCAAGCAGCTAAGGAGAAAGGTATCTACGCCTTTGGAGCTGTATCAGATCAGAATAAATTAGCTCCAGATACCGTAGTGACGTCTTTTGTCCTAGATCCGATAAAGGCATACGATTCTATTTTTAAGATGATATATGGAAACAACTTTACAGGAATGATCTTTACTCCCGGACTAGAATTGACAGAGAATTCAACTACTGAGGATGGAATTGTATACATTGCGCCATTTCATGGATTTCAGAATAAGATCCCTGCAGATATTCAAGCTAAGTTCTCTCAATTGACTCAAGATGTAAGGAATAAAAAAATTATAATTCCAGAATGATACCTAGATTGGAAACTTTTATTA
>NZ_DATCVJ010000095.1:0-10590 GCF_036566945.1 Chitinophaga sp.
CCAGTGTATTCAAACAGGTAGTCAGCATTTCCTGGTTGCTGATATGATTGTATTCCTTGAAGGACTTAACGAAAGGGATGCGTAGTCCGCCGATGATAGCGACCTTTTTCATAGTGAAGCACTTTAACTAAAGTTAATGAATCTGTATTAAGCCAACAATCAGTCCCGGTATTTGTTTATGCGGTAACGAAGTAAGGTGGCCGGCCGTTCACTTGGGTGTGTATCCGGAATATACGCTGGGACCGGGTAGTTTTTTGTGGCCCGCTGTGATCATTTTTGTGATGGTGCTCATCACCATCAGCGTGAAGTCGGTACGGGCTGCCCTGGCTAATCTGGTATTGAGTTTAAAGCGTGAATGATGTTTTACAGCGAGTAAATATGGTTCACAGGATTGGGTACAGGCTTACCTTCAAATGCCGCGATTACATTTAGTGCGGCGATGCGCGACATGGCATTCCGTGTTTCCAGTGTAGCAGAGCCTATATGTGGTAGAATAGCTACCGTAGGCATGTCCAGCAAGGGATTGTCTGCTTTCATGGGTTCTGGATTGGTGACGTCCAGCCCGGCGCCCCATATCTGCCCTTGCTGCAATGCCGCCAGCAGGTCTGCTTCATTATGAATGCCACCTCGTGCCGTGTTGATAAAAATAGCACCAGGCTTCATTTTGCTGAAAGCATCTTTATTGAATTTCTCTTTTGTTTCTGGTGTGAGGGAAGTATGTACGCTGATGACATCACTTTGTTGCAACAGCTCATCGAACGATACAAACGTGGCATCCAGTTCTTTTTCTGCGGCCTCATTTCGATGACGGTTGCAGTAAATTATTTTCATGCCAAATGCAGCACGACAACGTTTAGCCATCACCGTACCGATATTGCCCAATCCCCATATACCCAGTGTTTTTCCTTCTACGTCAATACCCAGATTAGCGGTAGGTGTAGAAAATCCCCATGCTCCCTGTCCGATTCTTTTATGGTGATAGAACGCTTTCCGGGCAACGGATAACATTAATAAAAAGGCCGTATCGGCAGTGGCATTACTCAGTACCCCGGGCGTGTTGGTAATTTGTAATCCCAGTTCTGTAGCGGATTTTACGTCTACGTTGTCGTAGCCTACGGAGAGCAGTGCAATCACTTTTAAGTGCCGGCACTGCTCCATAAAAGGACGATCTATTTTTCTGCCACCGGCAAAAAGGAGGGCATCATTTTCATTACATTTCACGATCATTTCTTCCAGGGTAAGTTCTCTCATTTCTGTCCACTGTGTAACGGTGATGCCTGCACGCTGAAGGATAGTGAGCCCTTCTTCCGGAATTACCCTTGTTGTAAATACCTTCATATAATATTTTCTTTTTGTGATGCCTGATTAGTGATGGCCGGTGATCGCTGCGGTCAGCGCTTTCACGCGCTGTTTACGCCGGGAATATATTTGTCGTTTACATAGTTTCCATATTTCAAACCATCCTACTGATAGGACGCCGATACCGGCGCATATCAGTAATTCCGGGAGCTGTAATGCGGCTATACTGAAGAAACGCGCCACTGGCGGAACGTATAACATAGCGGCTAGCAGCAACAGCGTAATCAGAATAACGCCTGCCATTAATTTATTGCGGTTGCGCATGCTGCGTATAAAGGAATAGTAGAACGAACGGTTTACCAAGGTAAGAAAAATGTTGGCGAGTACCAGCGTGGTGAACACCATACTGCGGGTAGCTGTCTCATCATATCCCTGTGAAATGCTCCACTGGTAGGCACTTAACACACCTGCTGTAATCAGCAGTCCCTGTAATATGCTGATGTTCATTTCCCGGAAGCTGAGAAAAGTTTGTGTAATAGGACGTGGTGGTTGCAACATGGCATTGGCTTCCATCGGTTCATTTTCATATACAATAGAACAGGTGGGGCCCATGATTATTTCAAGAAAAATAACATGTACGGGTGTAAATATATTTGGATAGATCCAGCCGAGAAACAGGGGAAGCGATACGGTAAGAATGATCGGAATATGGATGGAGATAATGTATTGCACCGCCTTTTTTATATTGGTATAAATTCTCCGGCCAATACCGATGGCATCTACCATGCCGCTGAGGTCATCGTTGATAAGAATCAGTGCTGCGGCCTGTTTGGCGATTTCTGTTCCTTTCTTTCCCATGGCAATGCCGATATGTGCCGCCTTCAATGCAGGGCCGTCGTTTACACCATCGCCTGTCATGGCCACTACCTCCTGGTCTGCCTTCAGTGCATTGATGGCGGCAAGTTTGGCTTCAGGAAACATGCGGGTGAAAATATTGACAGACTGTAATGCCTGCCGCATCTGTGTAGCATCCATCTGCATAAGCATGTCGCCATTGATGGCTTTGTCTGCATGTTCCAAACCTGCCTGTTGCGCAATAGCGCAGGTGGTGACAGCATTATCGCCGGTAATGATTTTTACCGCGATCCCTGCCTGGTAAAAATGACTGAATACTTCGCCAATATTGGCTTTGGGCGGATCATAAAATGCCAGTAACCCAACAAAGGTAAAGGGGATATCCTGTTGGGCTGCGGGATAGTCGGTGCCGGAAAAATCGGCTGTAGCAACTCCCAGCACCCGATAGCCTTTTTGTGCCAGCGCATTTACCTGTTCATTGATTTGTTGTTTGTTTATTTCCGGGAGATGAGAAACCGATATGATGGCTTCCGGTGCTCCCTTTGCCGCCACGATGCGATGACCCGCTTCGTTTTCAAAAATATGTGTCATCATAGGCGGTTTACCTGCTAACGGATACTCATGTACGATTTTATAATCAGCGCGCTCATCTGCGGTCGTCATTTTTTCGTACAGCCCATGCAGTGTTTTCTCCATAGGATCAAAAGGTACCGGCTCACTGGCCCACATGGCCATGGTAATCACATCTGCCGGCAAATGGTCAGCGTCGTACAGCGAATGATCTGCCGCGCGATAAATGGCGGGCAAACTCATTTTATTTTCCGTGATGGTACCGGTTTTATCTGTGCAGATGATCGTGGCACTCCCCAGCGCTTCTACCGTACGAATCTTTTTTACAATGATGCCTATTTGCATGAGTCGGCGGGAACCCAGTGCCATAAAGGTGGTAAAGGCAACGGGTATTTCTTCCGGCAAAATAGACATGGCCAGTGTTAATCCTTTCAACAGGCTGTCGGTTAAGCTGCCGCTGCGGATATAGTTAAATAGCCACACCGCCAGGAAAACGATCACACCGGCTACGGCCATCCATTTCACAAATTGTTGAATCTGCAACTGTAAAAGCGTAGGCTCTTCTTTTATGTTTAGAATAGATGCGCCCAGTTGTCCTATTTTGGTTTGTGCGCCTACCTGTTGTACTTCACAAATAGCCAGACCAGATACTACCAGGGTACCGCTGTATACACGGTTATCTTCGGCGTCTGACTGTTTAAACACGGCATAGGCTTCCCCCGTCAGTGCAGATTCGTTAACGGAGAAATCGTTGCTGTGTACAATCACCCCATCGGCGTTGATAGTATTACCTTCAGATACCAGCATCATATCGCCGGTAACGATTTCGCTGGTAGGAATACTTTTCGCCACGCCGTTACGGATTACTTTACTCAATGGCTCATTCATTTTCTCCAGCGCTTCCAATGCCTTGCGGCTGCGGCTGTCCTGGTAAAACGAGATGCCTGATACCAGTGCAATGGCTGCCAGCATAAAGTATGCTTCTCCCAGTTCTCCCATTATAAAGTAAATAACGGTAACGGCTATCAGCAGCAGTAGCATGGGTTCTGCCAGGATTTCCTTTAACAGGTGCAGGAGCGGGTTACTATCGGAGACAGGTGGGGTATTGCTGCCATACCGTTGCCTGGCGGCGGCCACTTCCGCATCATCCAAACCTTTAATGTACTCCGGTAGATTCATCTGTCCTGCCATGTAAGTAGTTTTAGTGAAGAGTGCTTCACTAAATTTACGAATTATGTAATTGGATTATTACATTTACCTTCTTTATAATACTAACAGTGAAACAAATGAAAACTAAAAAGTTACTGGCAGGGCTATTCCTATGCCTGTCTTCCACGGTGTTTGCGCAGGACTATCCCGCTGTGCAGCAACTGGCGCAACGCCGGGTGCCGTGGCTGGCAACATCGCTGGTGTTGAAAAGTATACCGGCAGAAAATGGTAAAGATGTATTTGAAATAGCCACCCCCGGTAAGGAAGTGCGTATTACCGCCTCCAGTGCCAGCGCCGCTGCTGCAGGGCTCAACTGGTACCTGAAATATTACTGTCACCGTTCCATGTCGCATATGGGAGATAATCTTTCTCCGGTGTCTCCACTGCCTGCGGTAAAAACGCCGGTGCATATCAATACGACTTATGACTATCGTTATGCGCTGAACTATTGTACCATCAGCTATACGATGAGCTATTACAACTGGAAAGACTGGGAGCATGAACTGGACTGGATGGCGCTGAACGGCGTAAATGTGATGCTGGCCACCATGGGTACCGAGGCCGTGTGGCAGCATACGCTGGAACGTTTGGGCTACAGCAGCGAAGAAGCGCGGCGCTTTGTAGCAGGACCAGGCTTTACGGCGTGGTGGCTCATGGGCAACCTCGAAGGCTGGGGGGGACCGGTAACACAGCAGATGATAGATCAGCAGACCGCCCTGGAAAAACAAATACTGACACGCATGAACGGATTGGGTATTGCCCCCGTTCTGCAGGGCTTCTATGGCATGGTGCCGGTGAGCCTGAAAGGGAAAATGCCGGTGAAAGTGGTGGAACAGGGCAAATGGGCCGGCGGCTTTCAGCGACCTGATTTCCTGATCCCCGGCGATAGCAACTTCACTAAAATTGCCGGCATCTACTACGAAGAACTCAAAAAATTATACGGCAGTCATATCCGGTTTTTCGCCGGCGATCCTTTTCATGAAGGCGGTATCACACAGGGAGTGGATGTAACGGCTGCTGCCGGCATCATTCAGCAAACGATGCAACACCATTTTCCGGGTAGTACCTGGGTATTGCAGGGCTGGCAGGCCAATCCTTCCGGCGCTTTGTTAGCAGGACTAGATAAGTCGAAGATACTGGTGCAGGAACTGTTTGGCGAAAATACTGCCAACTGGGAAACCCGTAAAGGATATGAAGGCACCCCCTTTATCTGGTGCAGTGTGAATAACTTCGGAGAAAAAGCAGGACTGTATGGTAAGCTGCAACGTTTCGCAGATGAAACCTGGCGTGCTGCACATAGCCCCTATGGTTCCCTGTTTAAAGGCGTAGGCATTATGCCCGAAGGTATCCACAACAACCCGGTTATTTATGACCTGATCCTGGAACTGGCCTGGCATCGGGAAAAGGTGGAAGTGAAAGACTGGATAAAATCATATGTGCGTTACCGTTATGGTACCGACAATGCCCAAATACAGGCCGCGTGGCAGGGATTGGTGGCTACTGCCTACAGCAGTTTCCCACAATACCAGGAAGGGCCTAATGAATCCGTCTTTTGTGCCCGTCCTACCCTGAAAGATGTGCCGGTATCTTCCTGGGGTACGCGTAAACGTAATTACGATACCAAAGCTTTTGCCGCAGCAGTAGCCACTTTCATGAAGGCCGCTCCGGCGATGAAAAATAACGCTACCTATGAAATTGATGCGATCGATTTTCAACGGCAGGTGAATGCCAACCGCGGAGAAGAAATTTACGCGGACATGGTAGCAGCATTTACTGGAAAAGACCTCGTTGCATTTAAACAAACTTCCGGTAGCTTTTTGTCGCTCATGCAGCAACAGGATCTGTTGCTCAATGGCAACAGGCATTTCCGGCTGGATACCTGGGTGAGTGCCGCACAAAATCTGGGGCAAACACCGGCAGAAAAAGCATTGCTGGTAAAGAATGCGAAAACCCAAATCACCTATTGGGGGCCGGATAATCCAGCTACCGATTTGCACGAATACGCCAATAAGGAATGGGGTGGTCTGATGCGCAGCTTTTATATTCCCCGCTGGAAAATGTATATCGCGGCGCTGACCGATCAGTTGCAGGGCAAGGATACGCCGACGCCTGACTTCTTCCAGTGGGAGAAGAAATGGACGGAGCAGTAAGGAGCGAAGGTTGTCTTTGTTCAGGATTATACTGATTTTGATGATTTTGATGATTTTTTTTGAGGGGATTGGAAAAGATTTTAAAAGGGTTAGCAAAGATCTATTAGGATATTCATGTTGATCTTCGCTAATCCTTTTAAAATCTTAAAAAATCATAAAATAAAATCCTGAAAATCGTCAAAATCAGTATAATCCTGAACAAAGACAATATTCGCTGTTCATAAATGAACGCAGCACGTGCTGAATTGGACAGGATTCCGGCTACTTAAATATGTAAATGATTGATTATCATAAGTGCCGTAATCCGGCACTTTTTTTATTTATAATGGGCAAATCCTTATGCAATGTTCAGGAACTATTGTAAAATCGCATTCAGAAGCCTGGTGAAAAACAGATTCACTTCGTTTGTTAACATCGGTGGTTTGGCGATCAGCCTCACCAGTTTCCTGATTATTTTATTGTATCTGAATTACGAACTGAGTTACGATCAGTGGGACCCTTCTTTAAAACAGGTGTACCGCGTATCCCGGCAATCGGCCGGCAATTTTGCGAACAACCCTGCACCGGCGCCGCTGGCGCCTTTCCTGCAACAGCATATGCCGGAAATAACGGCCTATACCCGTGTACAGCCATCTGGTAATTATGAACTGCTGATCAGTCATGGTAATAAGAAATTATATCAGAAAGATGTGTTGATGGCAGACAGTGGATTTCTACAGGTATTTCCCTATCGCCTGCTGGCGGGCAATGCCGCTACGGCATTCCGGGAGCCGGCATCGGCGCTGCTTTCGGAAGAGGTGAGCCATAAGTTGTTTGGCAATGCAGACCCTATCGGCAAAGTGATACAGATCTATAACAACATACCTTTTACGGTAACCGGCATCATCGCCATGCCGGAAGGTCCTACCCATTTGCATGCCAGCATGATTCTCCGCAATCCGATGACGGCCGGCATTGACAATGCCTGGAGCAATATTTCCTATATTTCGTATGTGCGTTTGGGTAAGCCAATGCCGGTGGCAGCACTGGAAGATAAGGTGAATCGTATTTTTTATGAGTATCATGAAAAGAAAGGCAATCAAAGCTATGCTGCTTTTTTGCAGTCAGGGCAAACCCCTTCACTGTTGACCGATCCGGTTAAGGACATCCATAATTTTCCGCGATTTGGTAAAAGCCCTTTTAAAACTACCATGATCCTCTTCCTGCTGGCGGGTTTGCTGCTGTTGAGCGGCGCGCTGAACTCCAGCAACCTGTCGCTCGTAAAAACATTGCAGCGCTCACGGGAAGTAGGCGTACGAAAAGTGCTCGGTTCCAGCCGTAAACAAATACTGGGGCAATTCCTGTTGGAGGTATCTATACAGTGCAGTATCAGTCTGTTGCTGGCCATTGGCTTATGTGTGGTGATGTTACCGGTATTTAACCGTACGTTCGACCTGTCGTTATCCTTCTTCCGTCAAATACAATCCTACAGCATGTTATGGCAATGTGCGGCTGCTTTGGTGGCTATTGTGCTGATTTCAGGTTTATATCCGGCATTGATATTTGCCCGTCAGGGGGCGACCGCTGTGCTGAAAGGTAACTTCAGTATGGGCGCCACCGGAAAGCGTTTTAGTCATTCGCTGATTGTTGTGCAGTTTGCGGTATCTGTGTTTTTCATTGTCAGCGTACTGGTGATGGCTCATCAGATGGATTTTATGAAGCACCGGGATATTGGTTTTAATCCTGCACAGGTAGTGCAGATAGAGGCCATGCAGCAAACGCGTGAAAATGATTTTGGAAAAACCAGGGCCAAACTGTTGCAGATCCCGGGAGTCATCGCCGTTTCCAAAACAACCGCTGTTCCGGGGAGTGAAAATGTAGATACCTCTTCCACCACATTCAGGTATGGTGGTGGCAATAAATCGCTTACCTCGGTGCGGGTGAGCAGCGATTTTTTCCTGACCCTGGGCATACAGATATTAATGGGGAGAGCATTTAGTGATGAACATCCGGAAGATCAGGACAACACCGCTATCATCAATGAATCAGCTGCCAGAACGTTGGGCGTGACGGCGCCGGTGGGTTCGAGGATCAGTTTTGCTGCCTGCGACAGCATACCTTATGAAATTGTGGGGGTGGTAAAGGATTTCCAGGTACAGGGTTTTGATAGCTACATCCGTCCTACATTGTATAGTATTTCCAATGCACATTGTACTTACCAGTCGGGAGGCGCCTTGCTCGTGAAAGTAAATACCGCCAACCTGGATAAAACCCTGGGAGCTATCAATAAGCTATGGGAAACGGTGGAACCAGGATTCCCCCTGCGCTACTCTTTCCTCGACGATAATTTCCAGCAGCTCTTCAGCCATTACAGCCGGGTGCGATATATTATTTATGTGTTTACCGTGATCTCTATTTTTATTTCTGTGATGGGCTTATTGGCGCTGACGGTGTATATCACGGAGCAGCGTACCAAAGAAATCGGGATCCGCAAGGTGTTGGGAGCCAGTGTAGGAGGTATTGTGGCTTTGTTGTCAAAAGATTTCCTCAAACTGGTGATCTTATCCGCCATTATCGCTACGCCGGTGGCCTGGTATTTACTGGAGCGCTGGCTGCAGGATTTTGCTTATCATGTACAAATCAGCTGGTTGTTGTTTGCGCTGGCTGCCGTAGGGGCTTTGCTGATTGCCTTTGCTACGGTGGGTTTACAGGCATGGCAGGCGGCCCGTGCTAACCCGGTTACCAGTTTAAGAGCGGATTGATTCGCTGTGAAATGGTGAACAGAAAATGTGCTGGTGTGTTAATTATAGTTAAACAAGTTCTCTGTGCTTATCAAGCGGCACAGAGATTGTGAGATTGTTTTTATCACATCATCTGTCACAACTCTAACTGTCAGCATTTCATATGCAGGAATCAGCGGAAGATAATCGGTTTATTGCCTATATCGTAGCAAATAAATGGATGGCCTTTGCCATTGCTTTCATCATTTTACTGAGATTTTCTTTTATCGGTGTAATGGGCGCTATGCCCCAGGATGCCTATTATTATTTTTACGGGCAACATTTCGCGCTTTCCTATTTTGATCATCCACCGGCTATTGCCTGGATTTTGCGTGCATTTACCGACTTGTTTGGCCGGCATGTGTTTGTGATCAAGCTGGCCGATACCCTCGTCACGATAGGTACCCTGCTGGCGTTTTACCGGTTGTCGCGTTGCTTCCTTTCCAGGTCACGGGCCCGGAATGGGTTGTTATGGCTGTATTCCACATTGATGGTGACTATTTTATCGCTGGTATCTACGCCGGATGTACCCTTACTGTTTTTTTGGTGCCTTTCTCTCATCGCCGTTTACCAGGCGGTATTTGAAGAAAGAAAAGCATATTGGATATGGGCAGGAATTGCTATGGGACTGGCTTTTGATAGTAAGTATACCGCTATATTTTTGCCTGCAGGTGCCGTGCTGTATCTGTTACTCTCGCAGCAGCATCGCCGGTATTTATGGTCGCCCTGGTTTTTTATCAGCATCCTTTTATTCTGCCTCACTATTTTACCGGTGGTAATCTGGAATGTGGATAACAATTTTGCCTCTTTCCGGTTTCAGTCTTCCGAACGGGTAGGAGGGATAGAATTCCATCCGCTGGACTTCTTCGGCGTCATTGGCCACCAGGCAGCTATTCTCTTGCCGGTATTACTGGGTGTTTTGTGTTATTACGGCTATAAATTTGTGCGTAAATACAAATGGCATATTACGCGTATTCCGGCGTCACAACTGTTTTTGCTGTGTTTCTTTGTTCCCATTTTCGGCATATTTCTCCTGATATCTCCCATCTACTGGGTGAAGATCAACTGGATGATGCCGGCGTACATAACGGGTATTATCTGGGTGAGTACCTGGGTCACTTTAAAATACCTGCGTTGGCAGTGGATTTGTTCCCTGGTGGTTCACCTGGCGCTGGCGGTAGAAATCATTTTTTACCCGGTACCTATTCATTCTGATGATACCATGATAGGTTGGAGTGGCTTAGGCGCAGGTGTAAAGGAGCTGGCAGCGGAATATCCGGATGATTTTATTTTTTCTGCTGATGATTACAAAACCAGTGCGATGCTCAATTTATACCTGGGGCGCATGGTGTATTCTAAAAATATTATGGGGGAAAATGCCTTGCAATTTGATTTTATTGGAACAGATATTAATGCCCTCAGGGGACGAAATGCTATCTTTATAAACTCTCTCACGGATGTAAATGATGCTGTAGATGAACTGGCCTTTATAAAAAAATTATCTCCTTTCTTCCACGCTATTACTCCCCTGCCACCCATTGTAGTAAAGCAACATGGCCGTGTGGTCAGGAAGTTCCTGGTATTCCGCTGTATGGATTATCATCCGCCCCTACTGAAAGATTGACCATGATCATCTCAAAAAATGATCACCATCATTGTGCCGGATAATTCCCGTCATTGTTCAGTAATGCAAACAGGGGTAGATTTACAATAACAATCGGATATCCACCTGGATTTACGGGTGTACA
>NZ_DATCVJ010000096.1:0-19022 GCF_036566945.1 Chitinophaga sp.
TCCAGTCGGGATGCCTGCGCCCTTTCGGCCGCCAGGCTGCTTTTGTGATGGAACATTTCTTCCTGTAATGTTTCCAGCTGTTTATCGTGTCCTGCTTTCAGTTGTTCTGCGCCGGTAATATTTTCATGGAACTGTTGCTCATCGGGATTGGGGGCGAGTTCCAGTCTGTCTGCCAGCGTGTTGTATTCTTCCATCTTATTACGTTTGGCTTCGAGTGCCTTTTGTTCGTAGTGGATGGATTTTTCAATAGAGCGCAATTGTTCGTCAACGCTGTTATTGGCTTTCTGGGCTATCAGCTCGTCTTTACGGAGGTTGAGTGATTGCAGGTGTTCGTTGATGCCGGCGAGCGTACTGGTGGTCTTCTGTTGTTCTTTTTGCAGTACTTCCAGTTCTTTCTCCAGGATATCTTTTTCCTGTTTGTTGAACCAGGTGGGCAGGATATCCTGTAGCATTTGCAGTTCGCGGTTGCGGTCCTGCAGTTGTTGCCAGGCGGCTTTGTTATCGATAATGGGCCCCAGCATTTTCAACTGGGTTTCATCTTTCTGAATAGCGCGGTGGCTGGTAAGCAGGCTGTCGTAGTTTTCGCGCAGTTTCAGAAATTCATTTTCGCTGTCAGTTTCTTCCAGCATCTGCCCACGGATAAAGGTGTTCAGGTCGCCGAGTACTTTGATCCCTACGGTTTGGTTAAAGAGCGACAGGGCTTTTTCACTTCTCAGACCGAAGATGTTACTGAACAGGGCGGCGTATTCTTTGAAGCTGTCGGTGATTTCCGTTTTGGGAAATTCGAGGCGCAGTCTTTTTTTCCAGTCTCCTTTCACATCAAATTTACCATTACCGAAATGGTCGTTGATATTGAGTTTATGGGGAGATACGATGTATTGTCTTTTCAGTTCTCCGGAATGCCATCTCACTTGTGCGAGCGTGATTTGGTGCATCGTGGCGGCATTATAAAAGTATGCGAGCAGTACGGAGTACGGATTGTTTTCTTTATGACGGAGTTGTTCTGTTTTTGACTGGAGGGAATCTTCGGAGAATGTTTTTCCGTAGTAGCCCCAGAAGTAAGATTCTTCGCCGCGGTCTTTTCGTTGTTCGGTACCGGACGACTGGTTATAAAATCGTTTGCCGGCAGGCACGAGCAGTGTCAGCAGGGCATCGATGAGGGTGGTTTTGCCGCTACCATTGGCGCCTGTGAGCAGGGAGGTATTGCCATTGGTATTGAGCCGGTATATTTTATTATGGAAAGTGCCCCAGTTGTATATTTCGAGGTAATGCAACCGGAATCCACTTTCTTTTGAATCGCTATTGAACAGGGTGGACATGCAGTTTTAATTTTGATTTTATTTCTTCCAGTTTCTCGTTATTCACCAGTGCTTTGATAATCCTTTTTACCTCGTATTGATGCAGCTCCTTATTAGCAGCGTCCTCCCGGGTAATTTTCAAGATCCCTACGTTTAACAGGCTATTGATAGGTTTGTTGAGATCTTTCAGCAGTTTTGATTTGTTGTGTCGTTCTTTGAAGAAGAGGGCCAGTCTTTCTTTGATTTCTTTTTGGGTCATAAAAAGACGGGTACCATTTCCCTGGATATCGAATTCATCGAGGGCCTCACGGAGCACTATACAAAGCAGGGTGGCTTCGTAGGTGAGTCTTGTTTTGCGCATGAGGCGAGGCAGTGGTTTTTCGCTGGTTTCATCTGCCTCGGGTTGTACGATGCGTGCAAAACCATCTGCTTCGCTGACGATGAGTTGTAAACCTGTTTGTTGCAGGTACTTGCTCAGTTCTGTCTGCCATCCGAGCAGGTCTTTCCAGTAAGATTTATCTTCTTCGTATACAGGTCCCTGCAAGAGTTTTAGAAACACGTGTGCAAAGGGAGATATATTTTTCTCGGCCATGTAGTTAGTTTTGTGAATTAGTAAACAGCACCATGGGCATGTTGATAGTGCGGCTGCCCAGCATCACCGGGTCTGGTGTTTCCAGAATAATATGGTGAGCCGACTGGCTGGCGATGGAAAAATAGGTAATCAGTTCTGTGAGCCCTTTTTCGGCGCCATAGATGTCTACCAGTTCTTTGAGGCTGACTTGCTTTTTGCTTTGCAGCTGTGTGGAAATGCGGTCTTCCAGCAGGGCGCGGTCTATATTGAAATGGTTAAATAACGCGTTGAGGTCATGGGGATCAAATTCGGTGCCCCCCATGCCATCAGGAAATTCTACTTCTACATTCGGTTTCTTTTCATCGGCCATTTCCCAGCGGTCCAGCAGGTCCAGTTCCGGATCACTTTCTATCTCTATGAAAAATTCTTCACCAGGCTGATTATCGAGCGACTGAAAAGCCAGTTGCCGGATATCGTTGATGAGTTCCATCGCTTTTCTGTGGTCGGTGAGATTATTTTCACTGAGTACCCGGCTGAGTTTATCGCTCAGTTTTTTATTGGCATCAATTACTTTTTTCCCGGAAGCGTGCAGGAATTGCTTAAGCTTTTTGAGGAAGCGGTCATTTTTGTATTCGATGTTCCGGTCTTCCAGCAGGGAATACAGTTTTTCAATGAGTTCCCGCATTTCTTCCTGCTTGTTTTCATCCATCAGGAATTGCCAGAAAGAATAGAAACTTTTGCCCTGATCTTTTTGACGGAGGGCTTCGAAGGAGTCAAGCGTATAGGCCAGCAGAGCGCCTTTGGCGATGTCTCTTTCACTTTGTTTACGGTATATTTCCTGGGTGATTTGTTCAAAGTTTTGTTCTACTTCTTTAAAATCGCTCAGGAGTTCGCGCGACATGCGGTTAACATCGTAAAATCTTTCTTTTATCTGAGTATCATCAAACACCTGTACTTTACCGGTGATGGTGATGGCTTTTATTTCCTGTTCTATTTCATATTTCTTTTTCTCCAGCTCCTGAATTCTTTGTTCAGGGTCTTTGTTACTCTGATCGATGAGTTCTTTGAGTTTAGAGAAAATATCTTTGAAGCGGCTTTCTGTTCCAACAAATTCGCGTTTCTGGAGAGTGGATACCCAGTGCATTACTTTTTCCATGTCGCTGCTGAGTTCATGGATATCCTGTCCATCGTCGTCCGGATATTTGCGGAGGAAGCCTTTGTTGCTCCACTGATCAATATATTTCCGGGCTTTCACATCATCGTGTTCCAGCAGGCTGGTAGCGTCTATTTCATCATCAGTGGCCTGATAACCGGTTACGCCCAGGTAATCTGATAAACGGGTTACCAGTTCCACATTGGAAATGGTGGTATGGTTTTTTTCCTTGAATGTGTAATGAAAAAATGACAGCATCATTGGCGCGCTACGTGCCCGGAGTATCTTGAGTGTTACTGACTGGGCATATAGATTACATAATTGGTCATACGTCATAGCTGTAAAAATAAGGAATTACCGCGGATTTTGTCTTTGTTCAGGATTATACTGATTATACTGATTTTGATGTTTTTTTTCTTTTTTTAGAAAGATACTTTCTTTATTGCCCAAAGCGCTAAACAAAGGAGCAACGGTTGTTTTACAAGAGAACTAAAATCCCCCAAATCATCAAAATCAATTTAATCCTGGATAAAGACAGAGGCCGAAGGCCTTCCCCTCCGCTTTTACATAATATAAAGCCCGTTGAGTCTTGGTTGTACCGGCGCGGGTACGGGTTCATCGCCCAGCAACTCAATGATATTGATTTCTATTGTTCTGGAAATATTATCGAGTGGAATGGACAGGGGTTGGAATTCGAAAGGGTTCATGAGGGTGATGCCATTCAGGTGAGTGACATGGAATACAAACCCAAACATCCATCCGAAGAGGATGGCCCACATGCCAATGGATTCGGTCATCATGAGGGTATTCATGATCACATAAAACCAAATGAACATCTGGGTGAAGTATACGTAGCTGGGAGGAAATACGGTGTTTTTAATTCTTTCGGATTGTCCCATGGCATCGCAATGTCTTACCAGGATCTGATTCAGCTCAATAAAGCGAAAACCATCTATGGCGCCTGATTCCCGGAGTTGTTGCAGGTCGCGGGTTTGCATGTTCAGGAGTGCATTGGGGATATTGCTTTGTTTTTGCACATCTGTAATT
This sequence comes from Chitinophaga sp., assembly GCF_036566945.1. GTDB lineage: Bacteria > Bacteroidota > Bacteroidia > Chitinophagales > Chitinophagaceae > Chitinophaga. Next base: position 4,070 of record NZ_DATCVJ010000096.1, read on the forward strand.
TCTTCCTGGGTAAGATAGCGGGTATAATAGTCGTCCGGACGTTTGCGCAGGGAAGCTTTGAGGGCGCAGATGAATGCCAGGTGCCGGTAAATCAGGTGGCGGACCACTGCCTGGGTAGTTGGGTCGCCGGGAGTGGCAGCATAATACAGCATGCTGCGCCCCCAGGTGCGGGAGTCGTTTACCAGGGCCCCCCATATTTTCCGGGCCTCCCACCAGCGGTCGTATGCCTGGTTGTTATTGAACCCAATAAAAAAAGCAATAGCAGTACCCAACACTGCAGACACACTCACCGGGATGGATACGTGTGCGGCCAACCAGTATTTATCCAGTAGATACACGAGGGTACAGCATCCCAGCAACATAAGATCTACCTTCCAGGTAAAGGAGAAGATCTGGCTGAGTGATAGTCTGTGTTTCAGCAGCATATTTTTGCGGTAATTTTTTGGGTAAACGGTCTTACTTTCAAATTAATTAAAAAAAATGGGAATATTATCTCTTTAAGAATCAATTATTTAGAATTTAATATCCTAATAGTCTATAGGAATAGTAGGGTGATTAAAATATTATTGCTATCTTCGTTTCACAATAGTAAAAAAATATTCACCAAACCTATAACAGCGGCCATTTTATCAGCCATTAAAAAAAGCCTTTATTATGTCATCACTGTCAACACTCTACAGATACGCCGATTACTTACCGGCTCCGGTTCCTGAAAATTTCCCCAGTCCGGTAAGAACCCGTGAAAAAATTAATCCGCTATATACCGGTCAATATTTCCCTGAATTTTTGCTGGAAGAATCACGCATTATTAATAGCGCGGCATTACTGGGCCATGTGGACCAGGGTGCATCGCTGCATCATATCACGGCGCAGCCATTGGTGATCGCGTTTTATTCGTGGCATTGGAATGGTTATGGCGACCGTTTGATAGAACAACTGCAGGAAAGCCACGCGGCTATTGAAGCTGCCGGTGCACGTTTGCTGGTGGTATCCAGTGAAGACAAGAAACATTTTACCGCTGTAAATCCAGGAGCATTATCGTTCGATGTAGTGCACGACGCACAACACCGCATTGCCAGGAAAGCGGGTATTTACAGGGAATCAGACCCCATCTGGGGCCGCGTATCTGGTGTAAACGCAGACGTGCCCGTACCAGCTGTATACCTGGTTACGCCATCACTGGAAATCAGTTACGCATTTGTTGATCTGTATTTACAGGAATCATTTTCACCGGAAACGCTGGTAGCTGCGATCGACAAAAAGCTGGCTATCAGTGCCTGAAAATCAGGCAGGTTCCATCATAGAGTGCCTGCGTATGCACATGAGTGCGTAGCGGTAAATACTCCATTGTGAACTGTTGCAGTCCAGCGGTGATAAATTTTCAATTTTTTCCTGAAGGGAAGTGAGGATATCTTTTAATAACTGTTGATGATTTATTTCAGCTGCTGACAGGATCTGATCTGCCTGCGTGTAGTCCTTCGCGGTACTGAGTTGTGCCATTATCGATACTGCATGTTCATCTGTCGTCATGGTAATAATTTTTTTATTGCTTATTCCTATCTTCTGATCCACATTTTGAGCATTAAATCCATAGAAGTATCCACCAGCTGATAACAGGGTGGCACCTCATCTTCAAGACTATGAAAGGTCACGAGTCTTGTGCCGCTTGCACTACTTTCCAGTTTCTTAAATAAGTAGCGGCTATAATAATTATATAAACTTGTTGATTGTTCTACTTTGTCGTCTATCTGATCCTGGTCGACCAGGTTTTCAAAGAAAGAATTATAGAAGTAAAAACCGTCGTATGCCGATAAGTCTGTCTGCGTAAAATTGCCGTGGATAAAATGCGCATTGCGTGCCTGCATTACCTCTTTAGCTTCCATGGCCTGCTGATGCAATTCTTCCCGTTGTTCAATACCAAAAAAAGTAGATTCCGGATAAAAACGGGCACCCACCAGGCAAAATTTCCCAACTCCGCTTCCAATATCCAGGATTTTTTTTCCCGGCTCATTAGCAAGAAAACGGGCGGCTGTTTTAGCAATGCTAATCGGCGTCCAGTGGCGTCTTGATAGTTGTTGTATCTTCTCGGGATACAACCAGTCAAAAGCGGCATCGTTTACGTAGCAACTAGGCTTTAATAAAGTAGAAGTCTGCATGAATCCCGCAAAGGTACGACTTTACCGTAAGCTTTAAAGATTCGTACGTGGAAAAAGAAGATATGAGCATTTTATGTTTTATTCATCTGTGGTTTCCAGCGAGAAGATTTCTTCTACCCTTACATTAAATATTACTGCCATTTTAAGGGCCAGTACGGTAGAGGGTACATACTTTCCGGATTCAATGGTGTTAATGGTTTGGCGGGATACGCCGGTTTTTTTCGCCAGCTCCTCCTGCGTCATATTATGAATGGCCCGCTGCACTTTTATCGTGTTTTTCATGAGGGTAAAGTTCTGCGGTTTTTTATAATTACATAGTGGAAACGAAGGATGAAAAATATCAGCGGCGTAAAGATATTATATACCATCACCGAGAAAAAATTTAACCCGTAAAATGTCCATGTGCCAATCAGTAGTAATCCATAATTGATGTAAATGCCCCACTGTAGCGACTCCAGACGAACAGAAGCAATAAATTCATCTTCATTTTTTTCTTTAGAAAAAGCAATCATTAAGAGGCTGAGAACAAGGCCACTTACAATGATTTCATCATCAAATCCATCCACGGATAAATGAACGTTGTTGGCATCCAGCCATTTTATGTCAAAGCCCAGAAGAAGTATCCCGTAAAGTGCAAGAAATGCCAGGAATACAGTACCGCCGATTTTTTTGTAGAAATGAGGTAGTAAATAACGTGATTTCATAATAAGGGTCTTTTTATAAAGATAAGTATTTCTTACAAAAAGACAAGTTTATTTTACATTTAGTAAAACAAACACGACTAATCTATATTTTGATTATACAAAGGTCCGGGTACCGGAAGCGGTATAAGCCAACCTGAATTCTTTGGGTGTACAATCTTTTTTCTTTTTAAAGATGCGGTTGAAATTGGAGATATTATTGAATCCGCATTTATATGCGATTTCATTAACGGTATTGGTGGTTTCTATCAACAGGCGGGAAGCATGTCCCAGCCGGATTTCTATCAGCGTATCTACAAACGTTTTGCCGATTTTGGCTTTAAAAAAGCGGCTGAAAGCCACTTCTGTCATCGCTGCTAATTTAGCCGCTTCGCCCAGGGATATATTTTTATCAAAATTAGCATTCAGGTAAGTCATAATTTTTTCTACCCGTCGGCTATTGTAGGAAAACGTTTCCGTATTACCGAAGGTAGAATCAGACAGGATACGCATATTACGGCTGGTAGATAAATCATGTAATATTGACATTAATTCCAGCACCGAATCAAAACCCTGCTGTTGCGGCAAACGGATCAACCGGGGCATGATCTGTTGCGTGGTTTCTGGAGAAAAAAGAATACCACGCAATGACCGCTCAAACATATTTTTGATGAAGTTCATCTGATTGCGCTGTAAAAATTTTTCATCAAACAGATCGCGGTGAAATTGAATAGTGATCTCTTTGATCGTGCCGCCTTCATGCCTGTTGGTAAACCAGCCATGTTGTAGATTAGGCCCTACCAGCACCAGTTCCAGCTCTCCGATTTCTTCTATGTGATCGCCAATAATGCGCTTGGCGCCTTTTGCATACTGAATGAAGTTTAATTCAAATTCATCATGGTAATGCAACGGGAAATCAAACTCCTTCTTCTCTCTGGAAAATAATGTGAAACAATCACTTTGGGTCAGCGGCGTGATCTCTCTCAATAATTTGCTTTTCATAATAACGGCATTTCGTGGAATATAATATATTGATTAGCACCTGTATGAATCGGTTATTCTGCTAAAAAAGCATCATGAAAACAAAGTTATCTCACGTAAAATACAATTTTTACGCTATTTACTAATAATACTGTTAATAAAGGGATTTATAGAAATTAGTGTATGTTATACACCTATTTGGTATTACACATCTGACTATCAAAGTACAATTAAAAGATAAAAAAGTACTACAATTCTATCTGAATTAAAGTCATATTTGTGTTAAATAAGCCGCGTTATGAAACAGTATCTACCACTATGGATACGCCTGGTATCCTTATGTCTTATTTTCCAGCTTCACTTCTCCGCTCAAAGCAGAAAAATCATTGACATCGTTAAAGATGACAATGCTAACTTCTTACCTGCCGCCAGTGTTGGGCTGAATGACCTGGTAGTAGCAGGTACGATAGCGTGAATAAAAAAAGACCTGAGAGGTGCCGCACAACGGATCACTAATGATATTAACGGTGACGACTATACGAAACAATTACGTGTATTCCTTGCCGTTAATAACATGTACAGGTTTACTGCGGGAGAGAATAGTAGAAAATGTAAATAATAAAATCACGGTTACCACCAATTTTGGTACCGTTACATTTAACTTCCAGGTGTTGCAGCCGGTACCGTTCATCTACAGCTTCGACCCACTGGGAGGAGCCGGAGGTACGGCCGTTAACATTATCGGTAATGGGTTCCTGCATCTTACCAGTGCGAAGATGAATGATCTGGATGCGCAGATCGTTGCTTCCACAGATACAACCATTCAGGTAACGTTACCCGCGGCAGCAACGCCTGGATTTTTTACCATCTTCACCGATGGAGGTACTTCCCAATCAACGAATGCATGATTAGTACGGGTATGATTGCAGGAATTCAGCAAAGCGAATAGCTGAGCATACACAGATGCCATAGGATTGTTTTAAAATATTTCACAGATGGATCGTTTGCGTTTTTTATTCCAGTTATCCGTTTTATTACTACTGCTTGTTAGCAATGCTGCTTTTGCGCAGGGCCCCTGCGATCAGCAGGCTACCCGGGAAACCGTTCAGCTTTACCATCGCTTGAAAGAACGCTCCGCTAAAGGTTACCTGGTGGGACATCAGGATGATCTGGCCTATGGAGTGGGCTGGAAATACGAAGCCGGCAGAAGTGACATAAAAGATGTGACGGGCGATTACCCGGCCTTGTATGGCTGGGATATTGCCAATATTGAACAGGATGACAAAACGGCTAACATTGACGGCGTTCCCTTTAAAAAGATGCGTTCGTTTATCCGGGAGGGTTATGAACGTGGCGGTGTGATCAGCATTACCTGGCATGTGAACAGCCCGGGCGTGCCCGGCGCCAACGCCTGGGATACTACCCATGGTACTGTTACGGCCGTATTGCCCGGCGGCGTCCATCACGCTATGTATAAGGAGTGGCTGGATAAAGTAGCCGCCTTTATGTTATCGCTGAAAGGCGTAAAAGGAGAGCTGATCCCTGTATTATTCCGGCCTTATCATGAACTCAGTGGCAACTGGTTCTGGTGGTGCCGCAATACCTGTACACCGGCCGAGTTCATCACCCTCTGGCGTTTTACCATCCACTACCTGCAACAGGAAAAGCAGGTACATAACCTGTTGTATGTATTTAATACAGCAGGGAATTTTAAAAATAGTACCGAATTTTTAGAGAGATATCCGGGAGATGATATGGCAGATGTACTCAGCTTTGACGCTTACCAGTACGATGACCCGCAAAAGAGCGACCATTTTATCCGGGAAACCGATACGCAACTGGGCATCCTGGATAGCCTGGCTATAACCAAACATAAAATAACCGCACTGGCTGAAACCGGCTATGAGCAAATACCGTATGCACAGTGGTGGACAAAAACACTGGCGCCAGCCATTGGTAACCATCGCATTGCGTGGGTATTATTATGGAGAAACCACGGATATAACGAGTCCATGAAACGCATGCACTATTATATGCCTTACAAAGGGCAGGTATCCGCTCCTGACTTTATTGAATTTTATAAACAACCGCAAACCCTTTTTGGGAAAGATGTTTTCGAAGAAAGCATGTATGCCCCGCAGCATTAACAATTGGTATATGAATTTTGATATGAGAAGACAGGCTTTGCAACAGGCATATGATGCGCTGATGGAAAGACCGAACAAGCAGATAAGCCCGGGTAATGGTATATATAACAGGTACGCCTATCCCGTACTAACGGCCATGCATACACCGCTTACCTGGAGATATGATTTCAGGGAACCCCAAAACCCCTATCTGATGGAGCGCTTTGGCATAAATGGGGTATTTAATGCCGGTGCTATTAAGCTAAACGGGAAGTACCTGTTGATTGCACGGGTAGAAGGGATGGACCGGAAGTCTTTTTTTGCGGTAGCAGAAAGCGATAATGGTATTGATCATTTCCGTTTTCATACCCATCCTGTTGTGATGCCTGAAACCAGTGATCCGGATACCAACGTGTATGATATGCGGGTGGTGCAGCACGAAGATGGCTGGATCTATGGATTGTTTTGTACGGAGCGCCGGGATCCGGCGGCTTCGCCGGGAGATCAGTCGGCGGCCATTGCGCAGTGCGGACTGGCGCGCACCCGTGACCTTACAGACTGGGAACGCTTACCTGACCTGGTAACGCCTTCTCCTCAGCAACGTAACGTGGTGTTGCATCCGGAGTTTATAAATGGTAAGTATGCTTTTTATACCCGTCCGCAGGATGGTTTTATTAACACCGGCAACGGTGGCGGCATTGGCTTTGGACTGGCCGATTGTATGGAAGCAGCGGTGGTGAAAGAAGAGATAGTGATTGATGAAAAAGTATATCATACCGTATATGAAGCCAAGAACGGTTTGGGCCCTGCTCCCATTAAAACAGCCAAAGGCTGGCTGCACCTGGCGCATGGCGTACGTAACACGGCCGCTGGGTTACGCTATGTGCTCTACCTCTTTATGACGGATCTGGCCAACGTTACCCGCGTTATTCATAAACCGGGCGGTTATTTTATGGCGCCGGAAGGGGAAGAAAGGGTCGGCGATGTTTCCAATGTACTCTTTAGTAATGGTTGGATTGCCGACGATGATGGCAAGGTGTTCATATACTATGCATCTTCAGATACGAGAATGCATGTAGCGGTCAGCACCATCGATCAACTGGTAGATTATGTCACCAACACCGCGGAAGATGGACTGCGGTCGGCTGCTTCCGTAGAGGTGGTGAATAAGCTGATAGCGGCTAATAATAGCTTTTAGCTATTAGCTTTTAGCTTTTAGTAATTGCAGCGGAGATGAACATTTTATCCTCTCCGCTGCAATTACTAAAAGCTAATGGCTAAAAGCTAAAAGCTCCTTTTCCAATGCTGCCCCATCTATCAGTGCCCAATGTTCAATGATCTGGTTGTTTTGCAATCGAAAGCAACGATAACCTTTAGTCGTTACCGTTAGTCCGGTAGCTGCTATTCCACGCCAGGTTCCGATATGTTTCATGCGCATGGTTATTTTGATCATGCTCTTATTATCTTCGGTTACCTGGTCTTCTATGATCGTTTCCGGCACAAAGGAGCTATGTGTCTGGGCTATCCATTGTTTGAGTCCTTCCGCATTGGGCGGGAGGTTGCCGGGGATGCCATGGTCTGTGAAGGATGGATGAAGAAATTCCTCCAGGCGGGAGGTATCGCCCTGATTCCAGATGACGTCGATGTATTTTCCGATAAAATCTTTTTGTTGTTGTATAGTCATGACCGTTAGTTTGTCATGCAAAGGTATATGGCCGGTGAATGCGCTTTTGTGTCAAACGTCACATTCGCGGCTATTGTATCCGGCGGCGGATGCGACTGAGCGTTTCCCGGGAAATACCCAGGTAGGAGCTGAGTTGTGTAAGAGATACACGTTGTATTAGTTCAGGATGATGGGTTAAGATGGATTGGTATCGTTCTTCCGGGTTGTTTTTTTTGAGCCAGTCGTTATGTGTTTCCTGTGCAATTAGCAGGTGTTCCAGCCACTGGCGGCCAAAGAGAACAATCCCTGGCGATATTCCGTAGAGGCGGGACAGCTCGTCTTTATGCCATCTCCATAAAGTAGTGCCCTCTATTGCCTGGATATTATAGGCGGAGGAAACGTTGTTCCGCAGGCTGTTTAGGTTAGTAAAGAAAGTATTTTCAAAGTAAAAAGTGGTATTGGTTTCTTTCTTGCCATTGTCATAAAAGGCTCTGCAGGCACCGGTTTCAATGAACCAAATGTAGTGGCAGCGATGTCCTTCCTGCAATAGATAGTCATCCTTTTTTACTATCTGTTGTTGGGCGCTATCTAAAAATAACGACATGGCCTCTTCGTCCATGGGCGCTATGTGGGAAAGACTTTCCAGCAAATGTTGCGGAGTAGATTTCATATTGTGTGAAGATGCGTTTCTTTCTTAAAAATACTCACAATTAGGTATTTGATTACGATGGACTTTAACATACCTTTGTGAAAATAGTCCGATTTCAATTCATCTTTTCATAAAGTCATCCACCTGATTTAATCAATCACCGTATTTTATACCCCCAAAAAAGGGTCTCTCCTTCGTGAGGGACCCTTTGTTATTTTTACCTACATTTGTTTCCGGAGCACAATAATCAACCAACTTCTAAGAGAAATTCCTATACAAGATTTATATCAGGTACATGATGGAGCACGCTGCATTTAGAAATGATGAATCCGGGCTGGATGAAAAGTTGAACGCTTTAAAGTCCATAGACGATGAACTTCCGGTAGTAGTAATAGTCATGAACGTATTGAAGAGCTATGTAGAGTACATGTCGCCACGGGGCTGCCGGGAATTGGGGGTAACCCTTGAGGAGCTGCGGGAAATGGGGCCAAAGTATTACGATACCTTCTTTAATCCACATGATGTGGCCGACTACCTGCCTAAGATCATTGCCATGCTGGATGCACCGGCAGAAGCAAATATGATCGTTACGTTTTTTCAACAGGTACGGATGGCTCATTCACGGGATTGGGCCTGGCACCTGGGTACTACCAGGGTTTTTATACGGGATACAAGGGGAAGGCCTACCCATGTAATTACCTGCGCCACACCAATCGATCCGTTGCACCACGTAACGGGTAAGGTAAACCGCCTGCTGGAAGAAAATAATTTCCTGCGCCGTAACCAGCATGTTTTTTCCTCCCTTACCAAAAGGGAGAAAGAAATCCTGCGCCTGCTGGCGCTGGGACTGAGTGCTGCAGAAATTGCCGTTAAAGCCAGTATTTCCGAAAAGACAGCCGTTACACACCGGCGCAATATCAAAGCCAAAATCGGCGCACAATCGAGTTACGACCTGACCAGTTTCGCGCAGGCATTCGATCTTATATAGGCATTAAATATTATATCATTACTACGCTGAAAAGTACGCCAGATCATCACTGAGCCGGCATCCGAAAAAATAACCCGCCATTTTTCTACATGTAAACAGAAATGTGTATTTTCATTCTGTATACCATATTTTTTTGCCTGCCTGTTGCGCCTTGCAATGGGCTTGTTAACCAGATAAATTATGTCTTTTAAAGCTGTTCTCAACATCGATGGGGAAGAAATGAATGTCCTCGAGTGTAGGTTTTCATTTACCCAAAACACAGACCATAATGGAAAACCCGCTGCCCGCCCAAAAGGAGGTTCCATTGATCTACTGATAGAGTCTGCCGGGGAAACCAGTTTGTTTGACTGGATGATCTCCAATACCCAAACAAAAAATGGCAGCATTACCTTTTTCCGGCGCGACTCCATGTCGAGGTTAAAGGAACTGAAGTTTACAGATGCTTATTGCGTAGCGTATTCAGAACTGTTTAACTCTAACAATGAGCAACCCTTACAAATTCAGTTAACCCTGTCATCGCGGGAAGTGAAGTTGAATAACTCCACCTACCAGAATCCATGGCCGGTATAGTATTCGTTATCCTTAAAGTTCTTTTAAAAGTAATAGCCTGAATGGACAGCCATCGCGGTGGTCCATTCAGGCTATTACTGCTTATTGGGGAAGTATTATCTGGATACGGGCTGCCCATTTTCATCGAGCATTTCTATGACCGTTTTGTTATTTTTATCTACATATAGTTTTATCCTTGTTTTTCCTTTTTCATCACGAATAAATAAGCCTACTTCTCCTTTTTTGGTTTTACCTATAAACAGCCGCTCCTTATTTAATAATCCGGCATCAGACATCCGTTGTACTTCCTTTTCATAAACGGCCTCGTTTTTAAGTGCCGCGAGAGAATCGAAGACTTTTATTTGTGCGGACAAAGGAAAATCATCTGATTGATCCCATATTTTTAAACCGTAGGAGCGATCTTTTTTGTCGCCGCTGGTGTTCTGTGAGTACTGCAGTTGCATTACCTGATCGTTTTTGTACTGATCTACGGAGTACACCATGCCGGCAGATTGTTTGTCTGCTTCATATATCAGGCCACCGCATTCATCACCCACGCCGTTGAAGAAGATGATACCCGGAGATCTGTCACGTTTGCTCAGATCTTTTCCATCCGACATGCCGGGGTGCTGCCTGGCTTTATTGGAAATGACCATTTTAAGGGTGCCATCTTTCTCTACCACATTAATACGTTCCACATCAATTTCCTGGAACTTTTGATGGGTAATATCCGGTCTGAAAGACATGAACAGAAATAAAGCAAAAATGATGGTGAGGGTTAAGGCATAGATTTTCAGTATCCTGACTTCTTTTAGTAACTTTTCCATGGATTGAGATTTATATTTTGTTGCACGCAAAGATACTCATACATACCTTTTTTTATATCGGGAGAATGGCTAAATTTAAAGTATGCTGACATATCAAACCGAATTAACTACGCCTCATTTTCTCTTAAGGGCGCCGGTATTATCTGATGCAGCGGATTTTCTCAGAATGCGTTCAGATCCGCTTGTAAACCAGTTCCTGGGCAGGGAGCCCACCACTACGGTGGAGGGCGCCGTACAGTTCCTGGAAAAAATCCTCGGTTATATCGGCCGGCAGGAAAGCATGTATTGGGTGATCACGGAGAAGGGCATTGATAAACCTATTGGTACGATTTGTTACTGGAATATTGTGCCGGCATTGGAAGAAGCAGAAATAGGCTATGAACTGCAATCTGCATATTTCGGAAAAGGTGTGATGCAGGAAGTGCTACCCGCTGTGATCCGTTTCGGATTTGAAGTAGTGCAACTCCGGAAAATTACGGCATTACCTGTTGAGGCAAATGAGCGGTCCAGAAAATTATTGGAGCGGCATCATTTTGTGCTGGACGATGTACTCAAAAAAAGGCTGGAGCAGGAAGAGGATATGACCGGTATTGCATGTTATTCGCTAACGGTGGATAGGGTATAGCGATCGCTTATTGCTTCGGATAAAATATCGGCCGGTCGCGGAGCGGCACTGGGCTGAGTGTTAACCTTTGCCGCCGGAGCTATCTATTTACGCATTATAAGCCCCATTTGAAGACTTTCTGCGCTGGTGGAATAATCACCTTGTTGTTTTTGAGACGGCGCCTTTAATGGTTCGGTTCCCATGAAAACGATAGTAAAACAAGCTGCCGGCAAAATAGGTGACCACATCCCACCAATCGCCGGTATACCTGGCAGAATAATAAGGCATTATCCATTCAAACATTATGGACGTATACAGGGCGATGAAAAGCAGATAGTATAACGGATACGTATACTCGTAATTATGGACAATAAACCTACGGGTAAAAGTGAGCGTTACATGTGCCATTGCCGGCACAGCAATGAAATCTGTCAAATAGCCGTTCAACAGCGGAACCGCCAGGTGAAGGTACCTGCACAGGTGAATGACTATCCATATGAGACAGTAAGTAAGAAATAAAGGATCGAATAATCTTTTCATCTTATAATACAAACATGATGGCGCCGCCAAGTGTTAAGGTAATCAGTGCTATCATGATGGCAAACAGGTAAAATCCCCCTTCCTTCAGCACTTTTGCCGGTAACCCATCCGTGGGTTTTATGGGCAGCATGCTACTCCGCAGCCGCTGAAACAGAGACATATTTTCTGATGCCTGATCAGTTGTTTCGTTATCCATTGCTGTATGTTTAGAACAAATGTACTAATTATTTCAGAAATTAGATCATTTGTTCTAAATTTGGGTATGGAAACGAAGGAACGCATCCTCAAAACAGCTATGGAACTGTATAACGACCAGGGGGTACATGCCATTACCAGCCGGCATATTGCAGCGGAAATGGGCATCAGTGGAGGTAATTTGCATTATCATTTTAAACATACAGATGAAATTATCAAAACCCTCTATGAGCGGTTATCGATGGATTTCGATGCCATTGTACTAGCCATTGCCTCATTGCCGGTAATTGATCTGGCCACGGTGATGAGCATCGTGGATCGTTCGTTTGAACTGGTATATAAGTATCGCTTTATATTTTTACATTTTGTAGAGATAAGCCTGCGTATCCCTGCTATTAAGAAAGATTATTATCAGCTCACACAGCGAAGGGAAAAAGAGTTCCTGGCAATATTTGAAAAGTTCAAAGCCGACGGCATTTTCAGGAAAGATATACCTGCAGAAGTGCTGCAGGCGCTCATCACACAGATTTTTATTGTGGGAGATTTCTGGCTTTCCAATAATGAACTGACCTTGAAGCTGAGAGGTAAGAAGGCAATAGCACATTACAGCCATATTTTTTCCAGTATGTTTTATCCTTATTTAACGGAATCGGCGTTACAGGCCATTCCAGACAAGGCTTAAATGAGATACCCGTGAGCCGTACAAAGGCCGTCATTATTCGGATACACGTGCAGTTGTCAGCTGTTTCTTTTTGAGGGGCTTCTTTTTGCGTTTTCCCCACCATACATAAAACCCGGTAATAGGTAAACTTGCAGCTACCAGCGACGCTATGAAGTAAATTATTTTGGAAGGAATACCCCAGAGAGATCCTACATGCAGGGAGTAGTTTAACCGGCGTATCTGATCACCGCCATTGGCTTCACTGAAGCGCGTTACATCTACTCCGGTACCTTTCAGCAACGCACCACTTACCTGATCAAAGTAATGTACCTGGTAACGCGCGCCTTCTGTATTGGTATATACATATACAGATTCATCTTTACGATCAGGAATGCCCACAATCATTACTGTACTTTTATTATCTGCCAGCGTATGTACAGCTTTATACCAGATCTGATCTATTACTTTTAAGGGAGTAGCACCGGCAGTTAACGTGGTATCAGAAGGTGGTTCATAGTATACCGGCATTGATTGACCACCGGAAGCGATCCAGTAAACACTTTTTCCAAACCAACCCAATCCCATAAATAATCCGGATAAAGCGATGACCAGGGCCACCGGCAGGGTATAGAAACCAAGTACATTATGCAAATCATAATTCACCCGCTTGAATCTGGCTTTCCACATAATAGAGAAGCTGTTGCGGATATTATGCCGGTTCCATTTTTTGGGCCACCACAATATGATGCCGGTAATCAATAATATCGCAAACACCAGTGTGCTATAGATGACTACCGCCGTGCCAATTTTAGGAGGCAGCCAGAGTGAAGTATGGCCTTCTGTTACTTCATGAAAAAAGTCTTCATGATCTGCCAGTCCTGTTACTGCTGCAGTGTAAGGATTTACATATACAACCGTATCAGAGTGGAAGGATACCTCGGCGGCTATCCCCGGCGCTTTATATTGTATGTTCGTAGCTTTCAGTCCCGGCATCGCTTTTTCTGCAGCAGCTACCAACAACGATGGTGGCTGTATAGGTGTGCCGGGGGCAGCGGTGGCATGCCGGTAGGGATGCAACCATTCTTTGATTTCCTGTTCAAATACAATGATACAACCCGTGATAGACACAAAGCATACGATCAGCCCCGAAATAAGGCCAAGCCATAGATGCAGCCACGCATTAATTTTTGAAAAGGACATCAGGTAGTATTAAAGAAGTACTTTCCATCCCGGAGAATGGAAAATACTTCATGATAAAATGAGCTTAGTTCAGTTTGTCGATACGCAGCATATAGTCGTAACCTCCTGCTATTTCAAGACCGGGATTTACGGTTCCGTTGGCAATATCATAAATCCATATATAGTCTTTTCCGTTGAGAGAATTAGACATGATATAAGCATTGTTTCCTTCTACCAGCACCGTTTCCAGCATCTCGCCTTTGTCTAACGGCACGTCGGTTAGTTTGCGTATTACTTTACCATTGGCCAGATCAATTACGGCGTAGCCATAAATATGTTGTGCATCGGAGTTGTCACTCGGCAACGCCTGGTATTTCACAATCGCCTGGCTGCCACCAATGCCCCAGAGTGCAATGGCGGGAGCAGCTAATGAAGAAGTGTTGATGTTAAAGAAGTAGTTGGGATCATATATGGTCGTACCATTTTTTATTCGGTAAACGGCAGAAGGAAGTGTGGTGGATAACCAGCCCGGAGTAGCCAGGTAGTAGATGTCTCCTTTCTCATCTACAGTAGAACCGGACATCCACATATCTGATTGTCCCATGCCTACTGAACGTGCATCTTACAACTGTGTTACCAAACTAAGAGAAGGGAAATCGAAAATAGCTACTATCGCTTTAGGATAAGCAGGGGCAGGCCATATGGCAGTATATGCGAGACCAACATAGAGTTTACCATTGGCATATTCTACGCCACGGGTGGCAATTCCCTGGTATCCATTTGGAATGGCCTGCACAGGTAATTCACTATTCTGGATGCTAAGCGTGTTGATGTCTATCACAGAGCATAAAACTTTATTACCATCACCATTGGTGCCAATTAAGATCAGGGTATTATCATTGGCCCAGGCATAGCTGGTAACACCTGTCTGATAGGTAAAGGGCACTTCTTTCACGATGGAAAGCTTGCTGTTTTTCAGTGTAAATTTCGAAAAGCGGCCGATGGTGGAGCTGGTACTTGGATAATAATAAAATCCTTTATGGGCAATGATACCATAATCTGCTTTACTGGTCACCTCTGTGCCATTGCCTTTGAGACTCACGGAGCCGGATGTTAAGGAATTAACCCCTACTGCATATTGGGTGGTATTGGGCC
>NZ_DATCVJ010000097.1:0-11045 GCF_036566945.1 Chitinophaga sp.
AGGGGGCCGAGGGTTGATTTCCAGTCCGGCGCACTTTCTACGGTAATCCCTTCCACATAGCAGCCACCGGGCCAGCGCACAAAGGCGGGTTTCATTTTTTCAATGAGGGTGGCCAGATCGACCCGCATACCATTGGGGCGGTCGCGGAAAGTATGCACCGGGAAGAGGGATACCATGTCCAGCAACAGGGTACCGGAATGTTGAAAAGAAAGGACCAGGCGGGCGTTTGGATCACTGTCCTTTGCCGTGAGCAGGACGGTGTATTTTTTCCAGTCGGCCCCTTTTGTCAGCAATACCGTGGTATCTGCGAGGACTTTATCCGCGGCTGTTTGCAGGGAAAGGCGTATATTGCCCGTGTAGCCTTTGCTGCCATTGGCGAAGAATGATAAACGATAAGGCATTCCCTTGGTGATGTTCATTCCCCAGAAGCCTTCATTGACCAGTGCGGCTTCATTACGTGCATCCGTTGCCGTTACTTTTACCTGCATAGCATGTGGGGTCGCCGCGGTTAATGGACGATCGTTCACCAGCGATAACTGTATGGCGGCATTCCCTTTTTTCTCTGCGTGCCAGGCTGGCCACTGACTTTGCAGCGGCCATTCCATTTTCCAGTCGGACGGTTGTCCGTTTAGCATAAAATGGGGCTTCAGCGGGAAGGGTTGCAGCCAGCCGTTTTTTAACTGTGTTCCTGCCGGAATACAGTGGTCTTCAAAACCGCGGTTCTGCACCATTTCCCCGTAGAGGCCTCCTTCTCCGGCATGACTGATTTCTTCAAAGAAAATACCATGGAGGGTGGCAGGTATAGCAGCCCCCTTTATAGCGGTATTTACATGGATGCTGGCCGCCGATTGAGCGACAGCAGTGCTACTCCCCATCAGCAGGCAGATGGCAGCAAAAAAGCCGTATTTCATGCGTTTAATTTATTATTCCACGATCCACTCATGTACGCCACTTGCATTTTCAGCAGGTAATTGTACTTCGAGCTTCAGGGCTGTCGTAGTAACGGGTTCGAAAGTAATGACATTGTATTTATCTTTTTCCACGGGATACGGTGTTGTATTCTTCACCGGTATCCAGTCGGCGCCTTGTTTGTAGTAGAGCTTCCAGGCGGCAGGGATGCGGCAGCCACCGAAAGGGCCGTCGTCGTACCAGTATACTTTGGAGCTGCTAACGGTATAGGTGCTGTCGAAATCATAGCGTACCCATTCTGTGCTGCCTTTGGCGGGCCACCAATGTAAATAGAGGGCGCTGTTATCTTTGGAATCTTTTGGTTCGTACTGATCATTCAGCGCCATGTACATGCGTTGATTTTTCACTGACGCACTGACTTTACTTTTAGAAGCAATGGTGGGTGCTGGCTTGGGCCGGGCAGCGGAAGATTCAAAAGGAATCCATACCGTCATTTCCGAGGGGCCGCGGTTGGCCCATGCATAATATGGTATAGCCGTTACCGTTTGCGTGCTGCTGATCAGCGAATCGGAATGGAGTTGTCTGCTGGCGGCGCTGCCAATCATTTGCAGGGTCATTACGCCATTGAGCAGGGCGGGTTGGAAGATGGCATTCACGTCGGCCTGTTTGCGGACTACAATATTCTGCACAGTGGCATCCTTGTTATCCGGACCTTCCAGGCAGTACATCATAGGACCACGTTCCAGGGCAAAGCGATCCAGATCGTCTTTTACCGGCGCTGCAGCCAGTACTTTTTTTACCTCCATGGGGAAGTCCACCACTACTTTATCTCCTTTTTTCCAGGTGCGGTGAATCACGGCATAACCTTTCTCCATTGTGTAGGACACTGGTTTACCATTTAACAGAATGGGGATGTTCACAGCGGTGCTATCGTCTTCAAAATAAAGATTGCCGGGTACGGGGCGGTTTTCTGCCCAGCCGGGAATACGTACTTTCAGGTTAAAGGCGGTAGGTTTAGCGGTGTTGATGGTAATTTCATCTTTACCATTCCAGGGATATTCCGTTTGTTGTACAATATTTACTTTCCCTGCTTTCAGCTGTATGCTGGCGGAGTCGCCTACAAACAGGTTTACATACAGATCATTATCTTTTTGCGCATACACATACCCCGGCATAGAAGGCAGGAAGCGGGTCATATTGGAAATGCAACAGGCGCAGCCAAACCAGGCACTTCGCAGATGCTGCCCCATAGAGGCCAGCGGGTTGGGATAAAAGAAACGGTCGCCACTGAGCGATACGCCGGAGAGCAATCCATTATAGAGGGTGCGTTCCAGTACGTCAATGTATTTAGCGTCGCCGTGAAGCAGAAACATGCGACTGTTCCAGTACACATTGGCAATGGCTGCGCAGGTTTCCGCGTAGGCCGACATGTTCGGCAATTCATACGCGGCGCCGAAAGCTTCACCGGCACCGGTGGCGCCAATGCCGCCGGTGATATATAGTTTCCGGTCTACCACGTCGTCCCAGATATCATCAATGGCTTTGAGGTATTGCTGATCGCCTGTCAACGCGGCTACATCCGCCATACCGGTATACATATACGTAGCACGTACCGCATGGCCAACTGCTTCATGTTGTTCCGTTACTTTTTTATGTGACTGGCTATACTCCTGACTATACGGCGTACCGGGTCCACGTACATCGAGGAAAAACTTAGCCAGGTCGAGGTAAGATTTATTGCCGGTAACGCGGTATAAGCGCGTCAGTCCTGTTTCCACGATCTGGTGGCCTGGAAACTTTTCTTCCTTGCCCCAGCCGAAAACGCGCACCAGCAGGTCGGCATTTTTAATGGCGATGTTGAGCAATGTTTTTTTACCGGTAGCCTGGTAATGTGCTACGGCTGCTTCAAAGAGGTGGCCTGCGTTATAGAGTTCGTGACTCAGGTCTTCTTCTTTTTCCCAACGTTTGCTGCCCATCCATTCGTGTGGCTTGGCTGCTTTTACCGTGCGAAAAGTATAGAGATACCCATCTTTTTCCTGTGCATCGCCAATGATGCTGATGAGGGTGTCGAGGTATTTCTCCAGGCCGGGATTGGGCTGCATTTGCAGGCCGTAAGAGGCGCCTTCAATCACTTTATAGAGATCGGTATCATCGAAGGTATATTCCGTCAGTTTATCGCCGGATAGTTTGCCCGCAGCGCGTAAAAAATTATCTATTCTGCCTGTCTTTCTACATTGTTCCAGTGTATACGGTATCGTTACACCGGCGTTGGTCCTTATTTTTGGCGCCCAGAAATGATCGTTTACCCTTACCTGGGTGAAGGCTACCGGCTTTATCGGATAATCCTGCTGCAGTTGCGCCTGTACCGCCGCCTGACTGAGCAACACACCGGCGCCGGCGATCGCCATTTTTCCCAAAAATGATCTCATACCTTTTGTCTTTATAAACACCTAATATAATAATTTATAATTGTCATTATAACAATTACTGATTGTACCCTGCATTTTGCACCAGCGCGCGGTTTTTACTCATCTCATCCCTGGAGATAGGCCAGTGGTAAAGTGCCGGTTTAAAGTTGCGCTCCTGTCTCACTACATAATTATAGGAAAATGTATTGCCGTTTTTAGTAACGATCACACCTTTCAGTGGTTTATTCTCTGTGATATCTGCTATTTTCCATCTCCGCACATCATACATGCGGTGGCTTTCAAAGCAGAGTTCTACCTGTCGCTCCAGGCGGATATCTTTCTCCAGTTGCGCACCGGTACTGCTGATATCCGGCATCAGTACACTGGGTCTGCTGCGAATTTTATTGATATAGGTACGGGCAGCTTCTTCTTTGTGCAGCGCGGCTTCTATTTCAGCATAGTTGAGGTATAGTTCTGCCAGCCGGAAAATAATCCAGTTCTGGTTGCTGGCATCTTTATTTACATCAATAGATTCGTCCATGTATTTACGCCAGTGGTAACCGGTATTGGTGGCGTTCCAGCCTTGTGGTCCCTGCTGACTGTCTTTCCCACCTTCAAAAATTTCCACAGGCGTGCCTTTAAATGTAGCACCGTTGTAGAGAATATCTGCATAAAAACGTGGATCCCGGTTTGCATACGGATTGGCCGGATCATAACCGGAGGCCGGATCGCTGATACGTTTACCGTTTTTCATTAAGAAAGAATCCACCATATCCTGTGAAGGTGTATATACGCTCCATCCGCCGTAGCTATTGGGTGTGCACACCACATCTATGCCACCGTAGCCGAGCTTGCCGAAGTTAAAGTCAAACAGTACTTCCGGATTATGTTTTTGCAGGAATATTTTTTTATAGTCGGCACCATCAAAAAGCTGTGCGCCATTTTTTTCTGCGGCGGTGATAGCCGCCAATGTAGCGGTTTCCGCGGCCTGCCAGCGGGCAGCATCGTGGCCCGGATTATTTAATTCACTCGCGGCGTATAAGAGTATTCTTGATTTCAACGCCATGGCAGCGATGCTGGTAGCACGGCCCACTTCTGCGCTGTTCTCATATTTTTCCGGTAAGATGCTGATGGCAGAGTCGATATCATTTAATACAAACTGTACGCCCTCTTCGTAGGTATTTCTTTTTACCTCGAAGCTGGTATCAGTGAGGTCATACAATTTACTGATCAGCGGTACGCCGCCGTAGTGGCGGAGCAGGTCGGCATAAGCAAAGGCGCGGAGAAAATAAATCTCTCCCTGCATCCGTCTTTTTTGGGCCTGGGCATCTGCGCTAGCGGCTGGCACATCAGCTATTTTGGAGAAAAATAAATTGCAGTTACGGATTTCCGCGTAGCTGGGTGTCCAGAAATCGTACACCACATTATCCGGGCTGAGTAAGCCTTTGGTAATAATACTTTCGCCGGCATAGTCCAGTTTGGAGAGTCCTTCATCGCTGGTGCCGGACATGAAATATCCTTTCTTAATACCCAGGTCTGTTTGCGAGGGCAATATGGTGTAGCGTGAATTGACGAATGCCTCTGTCAGATTCAATTCTTTCCATACATCGGCATCTGAGTAGGAATCCAGTGGTTTCTTGTCGAGGAATTTTTTTTCACAACTGCTGGCAAACAAGGCCAGTAGTATCAAAGCATATATGGTATAACGTTTCATGATCAGGTATTTTGACATCAGAAATTCAGGTTTACACCCAGGTTAAAAATGCGGGTTTGCGGATAATAAGCACCGGTGTAGGAAATGGTTTCAGGATCATAATTCTTCACCTTATCGAAGGAAAATAAATTAAATCCGCTCAGGTATATGCGCAGGTTATTGATCCCATAAGCCGTGAGTTTTGCCGGCGCAAAAGTATAAGATACCTCTGCTGATTTCAGTTTCAGGAAAGACATATCCTGCAGCCAGAAATCGGAAGGGCGTACGTTGTTACTGTACGAGCGATCGAAAGCACCGGGCATTGTGGCATTGGGATTTTCCGGCGTCCATCTGTTTTCGTATATCCATATGGGTGGTATAAACTCTGCATTGTTTGCCTGGGGAATAATCATTTGTTTAGCCTGGGACTGTCCCTGCCAGAGGAGTCGTATGGCAATACCTTTATAATCGGCGCTCATAGTCACCCCGTAGATGATCAGCGGCGTGGCATTCTGGTAGCTGCGTACACGATCTTTTGCCGTGATGGCACCATCGCCATCATAATCGATATACCTGATGTCACCGGGTTGGGAGCCGGGCAATTTTGCTTTTGTGTCATCGATTTCCTTTTGGGTATGGAAGATACCATCTGTCAGATACATCAGTGATTCATTGTAATTACTACCCAGCTGATAGCCCTGGCGTTTTTGCCAATCCGGCACACTGGCTGGTTCATCGATGAATACAATTTTACTGTGTGTTTGGGTGAAGTTGGCCGTTACGTTGTAGTGTATCTCTTCTCCGATAGTACCACGGGTACCTGCGGTGATTTCAATACCGTGACGATCTACCACGCCTATATTTTCATCCGGCAGTGTAAAACCGGCGGTGGCAGGTACAGAGGCATTTCTTTTAGCCAGCAGCTTGTTTCTGCGGGCCGTGTAATAATCAACGGTGAGATCCAGTTTACCATTCCACAGCGACGCTTCGAGTCCAAAATTTTTCATCTTCTCCACTTCCCAGGTAACATCCGGATTAGGCGTTACCGTAGTCATAAGACCGGGAGCGGGTGTTGGGTTATCATCTGATCCGAGGAAATAATGTTCGAGATCCTCCGCTGCGCGATAGCGGGTTAAAAACTGGTACTGGTTAATACGATCGTTGCCCAGCTCACTATAGGCAGCTCTTACTTTCAGGTTATTGATAAAGGGAGCGGCTTGTTTTAAAAAGGGTTCTTCTGAAATACGCCATCCGATGGAGGCGCCGGGGAAGTTACCATATTGATGACCGGGCGCAAAGTTAAAAGAGCCATCTCTTCTCATCACCAGTTCGGCCAGGTATTTATCTTTATAGGTATAATTTAACCGGCCAAAATAGTTGCGGCGTGCATTCTGATCGGCATTTCCACCATTTGTCACCAATGCAGCATCTGTGTAGGCAGCAAACATCTGGTCTACCGCTGTGCTAATCAATCCTCCCCTGCTGGCATTGATGCCTTCGTTGTAGTAGTCACTCTGTTCATAGGCGATAAATGCGCTGATGAAATGTTCGTTGAAACGCTTTTCGTAGCTGAGTTTGAGGTGGTAGGTTTTAGAAAGACTGTTACCATAGCTCTCATACAAAGAGGTGGGAGCGAGCAATGAATTTCTCACGTTATTATATACCTTATTGGTACTGTCATAACGGTACAGGTCAAAAGGCCGGGTAAAAGTTTTTTCATTATAAAAACTAAAGTCGTGCGCAGCAAATCCGCTAATGGCCAGTCCGGGTGTGATAGCGGGCAATTTCCATTCAAAGGTGGCTGTTGTTTGCAGGCTGTTATTCGCTCTTTTCGTATAGCCGTTGTATCCCTGTGCCAGTTGTAATGTATTCGGTCCTTCGGCACCTGCCTGTGGCAAGCCATTGGGATAAAATGGCGCCAGGCCGGGATAGGTGCCCATCATGTTCAGGAAAATCCCATCTGCCGGTGTACTACCGGCGCCGGTAGGTGGCATTTGTCTGTTTTCCAAACGACCGGCAATGTCTACCCCCACTTTAAAATTGTTGGTGAGTTGTGCGTCTATATTGGAGCGCAGATTATATTGTTTGTAGTTGGTGGCTGATTTCCGGTAAAAGGCATCCTGGTAGGTGTAGGCACCCGACACATAGTATTTCACCCTGTCGGCCCCGCCGGAGATAGTAATGGAATGCTGTGTTTGCGGGGTCCATGGCTTTATCACGGCATCCGTCCAGTCGGTGCTGGGATAGTTCAGTGGGTCGGAACCGTCTTTATACTTCCGGATCTGCTCATCGCTGAAAGTAACGGGGGCGCTGGCGCCGTTTTGTCTTTTATCTTTTTCATTACGGTATAATGCATATTGGTAGGCGTTCACCAGTTTAGGTATGCGCGTGGGCTGCGACAAGCCGAAGTTGCCATCGTAGGAAATACTGGGTTTGCCGCTTTTCCCTCTTTTGGTAGTAACGAGAATAACGCCGTTGGCAGCCTGTGCACCGTAAATCGCGGCAGCGGCATCTTTCAGCACGCTGATACTTTCTATATCGTTGGGATTGAGTCTTTCGAAACCACTTCTGTTGGCCACCCCATCAATCACATACAGCGGTGCGGTGTTGCCGGTGGTACCAGCGCCACGGATCAGGATCGCGGAGCCATCATTGCCCGGTTCACCGGTACGGTTACTAGCTACCACGCCAGGCATTCGTCCGGCGAGGGCATTGGAAATATTAACGGAGCCGCTTTGCCGGATTTCTGTGCCACTGATTTGTGTAACAGCGCCGGTAAGCGTGGCTTTCTTCTGGGTGCCATAACCTACTACAATTACTTCGCCCAGGTTTTTATCAGTTCCTCTCAACACCGCAGTGTCGGTGGATTTCTTTGGCTGCTGCGCTTTTAGTGAAGTGGAATGCAGTGCGCATAAACAGGCGCTGAGTAACAGGCACCTGCCGGGAAATAAATAGTTATTCATAACACTCAATTGGATTTACGGTTGACACGTATGCTATAGAACTTTAATTGTCTTATTGACATTTAAAAGTATTCAGAAAAAAAGAGGAATACTGCGTAAATATTAACGAGTATTCCCTGTATTTTATCAATCCTAAGAAGACTACATGATAAGCAGTGCAATGTCGCTGTATCCGTGATCCCGCCGCATGCCTGCCAGTTGATGGCCGGCTATAACCGGCCGTGCAAGCAAATTAGCGTGGCGCTGCTACTTACCTGCAAACTGTTATGTGCGCGTATTGGCTATCGTTTAGAGCCTAAAAAAGCCGGGGCTGAAGAGCACCCGGCATACTTACGTTATAGCTGATAAAATCGCCAGTTGGTGGCGAAATCTTTAGGTATTGGTTTGTTTAAAAGTATAGCCCTCAACATTTCAATGGGCATCATATTCTCTTTCAGCACGGCATCATGATATTGTTGGTAAGACATTTTTCCGCTGTCTACCAGTTCTTTTTTCAGTGCTTCGAACTGCAGGCCGCCGATCATATAAGCGATCTGGTACAGTGGACTATAGCCGCCTACAAAAGAGCGACGTACTTCTCCTTCTGCATTGGCCCGTTCATGTCCTACACGGTCTACCAGGAAGTCGATGCATTGTTGTGGTGTCCATTTGCCTGTGTGATAGTTGATAGAGAAGATGATCCTCGCGCAACGGTGTTTGCGCCAGAACAACATGCCGATGCGGTCTTCCGGGGATTTGGCGAATCCCTGATCCCAGAGTAATCTTTCCCAGTAGAGTGCCCATCCTTCGATCCAGAAAGGTGTTTCAAAGTGACGATAGGCTTTGTAGCGGTTTTGCATAAACTCCTGTAAGGCGTGGCCAGCCAGCAGTTCATGGTGTACGGTGGCGCGGGAGAAATGCGGATTATTACCCCGCATGCTCATCATTTTATCTTCATGGCTCATACTGCTCACCGGGTAGGAGACAATAAATTCTTCCCCGCCCAAAAAGAAAGGATTCACTAATTGTCTTTCGGGCGACATCATGTTCATGCGCCAGGTTTCTTCTGCCAGTGGTGGTAAAGTGATGAGGTGATGTTGTTTGAGGAAATCTACCGATTCGTTGTAGAGCTGCATCATGGCGGCGGGCTGATCTGCCGGCGGTACGTAGCTGTTCTTCACCTTTTCCATGGCTGCCTTCCAATCGGTGCCCAGTCCCATTTCCCGGGTAGCTTTTTCCATTTCTGCATCGCACCAGGCAAATTCCTTATTGGCGATAGCCACTAATTCTTCCGGGGTGTAGGGGATCATTTCCTGTTGTAGTCCTCTGATGAGTGCTGCGCGGCCAATAGGGTGACCGATAATGCCGCTGCCGTCGTCCGGGAGGTGGCCGCTGCTTTTTTCTCTGTCGGCAAATGTAGCGCCATAGCTTTTCAGGAGACTATCCAGTTGCTTATACGGAGCGGGTATCCACCATGAGAAAAGCGGATCGTAGCCGTTGTAAAAAACATACACGCTGTTGAGGGCATTGCGGAGATCCTTGACCGTAGCTATGCCACGGCGAATTTGGACTATAGAGATCGAGCTGTCTTTTTCGAGTTGTTGCTGATCTTTGCTGACTTCTTTCGCGATATCGTTGAGTTGTGCCGCTAATGCCGGTGCATCTGGTTTGGCGCCACGACGGCGGTTTTGTTCTACCTGATATATTTTATCTGCAAAGGGAAACCATTTTTTCACCTGTATATATTCCTGTTGTGCCTGCGATAAGTCTTCCGCGGTGGCGATCAGTTTACGTTTAAACAGGGTATAATCTACCTGTGCACCTACATTCAACGCCGCATAGTTCAACTGCTGCAGGCGTTGCTGATAGCTCTTTACGAGGGTGATTAACCGGGCGAAACGTTCCGGTGAATTCTCTACAAAATAAAAGCGGTTCAGGATGCCGGCATCGGCATCGTACTGCACCATGATATTGTTGACCTCACTGCTTTGTGCATAGAGGTCATTATCGGCAGATTGCGCGGATACGATTATTTGCTGCAGGAGCAATCCCGCGATCAGGGGAAATATTTTTTTCAAGTTGGTCAGGTTTTACTCGTTAGTATTTCTATCTGGTGGTGTGGATTGTAACAGGTGTTGTACAAAAAAATCGCGGCGTTTAAGACGGCCGTAAGGGCCACCATCACTATGTCCCATGCCGGGTATTGGCAGAAACTCAAACGTCTTGCCTTTTTTTATCAGTGCATCTATTACGCGATAAGTAGATTCCGGTGGCACGTTGGTATCCGCCTCTCCTACCATCAGTAAGAGACTGCCTTGTAATTTGCCGGCGTTGGTGACGTTGGATTGTTCTTCATAATGCTTGCCTACAGGGTATCCCATCCATTGTTCATTCCACCATTGTTTATCTACCCGGTTATCATGACAACCACAGGAGGCCACTGCTGCCTTATAAAATTCAGGATGGAAGAGAAGTCCGCCGAGTGCATTTTGTCCGCCGGCAGAAGTACCGTATAGCCCTACCCGTGTGGTATCCACAAAAGGATACTGCCGGGCCAGTGCTTTGATCCATAAAATACGATCCGGGAAACCAGCGTCTGCGAGGTTTTTCCAGCACACGTCATGAAATGCTTTTGAGCGGTTGGCGGTGCCCATGCCATCTATCTGTACCACAATGAAACCCAGGTCGGCCAGTGCCTGCATGTCGATGTAATAGCTCATAAAGCTTTTAGGCACAAAAGCATCTTGCGGACCGGCATAAATATTTTCTACAACAGGATACAGTTTAGTGGAGTCGAAGTTGGAAGGGCGACACATAACGCCCCAGATATCTGTTTTTCCATCGCGGCCTTTGGCGGCAAAGGGAACCGGGAAAGGCACGCCGGTAGCCTGCCAGGCGCTGACATCCGCTTTTTCCAACACGGTAATAAGTTTACCGTCGGCGGTACGGCGCAATTCATTCACTGGTGGTACATTTACCTGTGAGTATTTATCTATATAAAATTTTTTATCGGGAGAAAAGAAAACGAGGTGGTTGCCGATGGCAGGTGTCAGGTCCAGCAGTTTACTACCGTTGAAGTCTATACGATAATAG
>NZ_DATCVJ010000098.1:0-2480 GCF_036566945.1 Chitinophaga sp.
CGATGGAGCCGTCGGAGGACCGTGATTTGCTGGAACAACGTTTACTGAACAGATTGCGGCCGGTGATGCCCCCCGAACCCGTGAAAACATTCCGCTACCGCCGTTACCTGGTGGCAGCCTCGGTGGTGATTCTGATAGGAGTAGCCGGTATGGCCGGGTTACGGCTTCGGTATTCATCTCACAAAAAAAATATAATAGCAGCTAATACACCCGCTAAGGAAGTATTGCCCGCCAATAAAAAGGCCCTGCTAACGCTGGCAGATGGAAGTACTATTGCGCTGGATGATGCTGCCAATGGGGCTATTGGCCGGCAAGGTGGCGCCAGTGTGATAAAAAACACAAAAGGACAACTTTCTTATCAGGCCGATGAAGCAGAGGAAGCAGTGGTGTACAATACCCTCACCGTGCCCCGTGGTGGCCAGTTCCAATTAGTATTACCAGATGGTACCAAAGTATGGTTGAACTCTGCTTCTTCCCTTCGTTATCCGACGGCTTTCAGAGGGACCGACAGAAAAGTGATCCTGCAGGGACAAGCCTATTTTGAAATAGCCGGTAAAGCCAATCAACCCTTTAAGGTACAGGCCAATGAAATGGAAGTAGTGGTATTAGGTACCCGCTTTGATATGATGGCTTATGCCGATGAACCCACTATCAACGCCACTTTGCTGGATGGTAAAATTAGAGTGCAGGATCAGATACTGCGCCCCGGTCAACAGGCGGTGCTGGCACTCGCCGGACATCAGCTTACCGTAAAAGAAGCTGACCTCAATAAAATTATGGCCTGGAAAAACGGGCTGTTTGTATTTAATAATATGGATCTTCCTACCATACTGCGGGAAATAGCCCGCTGGTATGATGTGGAAATAGTATATAACACCGCACCCGGTAAAGAGCTGTATGGTGGCGGTATCAGCCGGAATCTTAATTTATCAGCCGTATTGCACGTACTCGAAGAAAATGGAACGAATCATTTTAAAATGGAAGGAAATAAAGTAATTGTCTTACCGTAAATACCTGTAAAAAAATAGATGAAGTAAATTTTTGAACAATGGAAAACCGGAGGTGGTGACACACCCCCGGTCAAAGTCCAGCATCCTGTAAGATCAAGCAAAAGATCATTTAAGAATTCTAAACCTTATTAAAAGTATGCATTTAAAATTTAAGGAGATACCATTTCTCCCCAAGGGACTTTTATTAAC
Source organism: Chitinophaga sp. (assembly GCF_036566945.1). Classification (GTDB taxonomy): domain Bacteria; phylum Bacteroidota; class Bacteroidia; order Chitinophagales; family Chitinophagaceae; genus Chitinophaga. Next base: position 1,200 of record NZ_DATCVJ010000098.1, read on the forward strand.
CAAAATTTTGCGGGTTATGAAAATGACCACCTGGCTAATCCTGATTGCCTGCTTACATGTAAGCGCCAGGAGTTTTTCACAACAGGTTACCCTCTCTGTGAAAAATATGCCGTTACAAAAAGTATTTGCAGAAATAATTCTGCAATCCGGCGCCACGATTGTGTACAACGAATCGGCCCTTAAAAATACCGTCCCTGTTACGTTGCAGGTCAACGGGGCCACCGTGCAATCTGTGCTGGAACAATGCCTGCTTCATCAGCCGGTTACCTTTACCATCAGCGACGGGGTATTTGTGATCCGCCCTAAATCATCGCCCCCTTTAGCGGTGGCCGATACACTGGCGAAAATATCGGGCCTGGTAAAATCCAAAGACGGTACGCCGTTACCCGGCGCCACGGTGATGGTAAAAGGTACCAACAGAGGCAATGCCACCAATGGCAGCGGACAATTTACCGTTACCGCTAATCCGGGCGAAATGCTGGTATTCACTTTTACAGGATATGATAAACAGGAACAGCCCGCCCGGCAAGGGATGCAGGTAGTATTGTCTGCCAGCAACAGTCAGCTGGACCAGGTGGTAGTAGTGGGCTACTCCGATAAGAAAAAAGGTGAACTGACCAGCGCCGTTACGGTAGTAGATGCCACTAAACTCAAAGATGTAACCACTAACGATGTAGGCACTATGCTGCAAGGCAAAGTAGCCGGCCTGCAGGTCGTGAGCAGTTCCGGTGTACCCGGCGCCGCCGCCGAAATACGCATGCGCGGCATCTCTTCAGTAAATGCATCCCAAAGTCCGTTGGTAGTGGTAGATGGTATTATTGGCGGCAACTACGACCCCAATGATATTGCTACGGTGACTGTGCTGAAAGATGCCGGCGCCACCGCCATGTACGGCTCCCAGGCCAATGCCGGCGTTATCATTATCACCACCAAAAGAGCCGCCACCGGTAAAACACAGTTCCAGGCAAAAATCACCACCGGCTTCCGTACACCGGATTTCGGCACCATGGACATGATGAATGGCAGCGAATTGTATGAACGTCAGAAAGAATTTTATCGCGACTATATTCCCGGCGCTACAGATAATTCCTATAAAATAGACCTGGTTAAATTTTACAACGAACGACCGCTGTCGCTGAAAAATCAGAACTATAACTGGTTAACAGATATGTTCCGTCGCGCTCCCATGCAGAATGTATACGTATCTGCCAGTGGTAAAACAGAAAAATCAGATTACTACCTCGGCCTCTCTTATTATAATGAGAAAGGTACTTTCATGAA
>NZ_DATCVJ010000099.1:0-15300 GCF_036566945.1 Chitinophaga sp.
ATTGAAGGGCGGGGATGGCGGCACGAATGCGGAGGAGGTTAATGGATTTGTCGAGATCTGCCTGCGAGAAAGTGTATTGACCCAGGTTATCCAATTCTGCTGCCGCTTCCGCGTAGTTGAGCAATACTTCTGCCAGCCAGAAAACGGGTGCATCTGTATCGTTATAGGGCGCGAGCGGGTTGGATACGGCAGGTTGCAGGAATTTAGCAGGGCGATAGCCGGTGCTGCTGCTGCGACCACTCACCAGGTTACCGTTGTAGCACAGGACGGTATCGATAGACTGAAGCAGGCGCTTATCCCTGTTAGCACGGGTGTTTTGCAGGTTGTCGTCGCCTTTATAGAGAGGCGACAATCCGATGGGTAGTCCATCTGAACAGAGAAATGCATCAATGGCAGATTTGCTGGGACCCGCCATAGGGGTACTGCTGGTCAGGTAGCCTATGAGCGAGTGGGTGAGGTAGCCGGGAAGATATTTCTTGTACAGTAATACTTCTTTGTTGCCGGCCAGATCCAGGGAGTTGTAGGAAGTGACATAGTCGGCATTCAGTACAGGCCCACCAGCCATCACTTTTTCGCTGGCATCTTTAGATGCCAACAGGAATTTGGCGGCATCGGGCAGCTGTGGATTGGTATGGTATTTACGCCAGGTTCCTTCGTACAGGCATATCCGTGATTTAAGCGCTAAAGCGATGTTGCGGTTAATGGTATTATCGAGATCTTTCACCCGGATATTTGTTGCGGCAAAGTCGAGATCTGCGAGTATGCTGTCCATCACCATGGTACGAGGATCGCGTGATTTATAGATATAGCTGGTATCGCTGATATCCATAGATCTTCCCATCCAGGGCACATCACCATAATCTTTCACCCGGTTAAAATAAACGAGGGCCCGGAAAAAACGGGCAACACCTTTCCAGTGATTTTTGGCTTCATCTGTAATCGGCACCTGGTCTATTCTTTCCAGCATGATGTTGGCTTTGCGCACATCTTTAAAGTCCCAGGCGGTGGCGCTGGCAGGAACGTTTTGGGTGAATTTGGTGAAGGCAGTGCTGGCCTGGTCATCGGAAAAGGAGGTGAAGTAAAAGTCACCAAAACCATTGCCATTGCCATAGCCCGGGAAGTTTTCATAAAAAGGCCAGTTGTACAACCGGATATTATCTTCCGACCGCCAGTAGGTGTTGTCATCAAACTGATCGGGTAAGCCCTTGTCTACATATTTTTTGCAGCCGGCGCCTGCCATCAGGCATATCAATATAACGGGTAAGTATATACGCTTTTTCATCAGTTGTTAGTTTAAAGGGTGACCTGTAATCCGAATGACCAGGTTTTCTGAAATGGCCATGTTCTGCCGAAAATATTTGCTTCTCCGGTAGTGATTTCCGGATCCAGTGGTACGCCTACGTTGGAAATAGTAGCAATGTTTTGTGCGCTGCCGTATATGCGTAACCGTTGCAGATGGATTTGTTTGGTAATGCTTGCCGGAAGTGTATATCCCAGTGTGATATTTTTCAGGCGCAGATAAGCCAGGTTCAGCAGGTATTTCGACTGTGGATAGAAGTTGTTGCCACCAGAGAGTAAACCGGCGATTTTGCCATTGGCATTGCCGGGATATGGACGCGGATAATAGGCATTGGTATTTGTTTCGGTCCAGTAATCCAGCTGGTGTTCATACATGATGTCGCCGGCGCGATACAGGGGCAGGGTTACATCGCCCAGTCCCCAGTAATTTACTTTTCCCACACCCTGGAACAATACATCAATATCAAATCCCTTGTAGGTACTTCCGAGGCGAAGGCTATACTGGTAGCGGGGGAGGGAGTTGCCCAGCAGTTTGAGGTCACCGTGATTGCTGCGGGTAACCTTACCGCCATCGATCACACCGCTGCCGTCCAGGTCTTTATACTTTACATCACCGGCGCCAAATACGAAATTGCCGTCTGCCAGTTTCGATTGACTGGGAAGCTTACTGAGGTCGTCATCTTTCGTAAAATAACGATCCGTTTCAAAACCCCATATTTCGCCGAGCATCTTTCCTTTGTAGTTCAGCGATAATAATTCTGATGGGTTATTCCATTCCGTAAACATTGTTTTGCTGTCCCAGAAGGCAACAGCGCCGTAGAAGGTCCAGTCTTTCGTAATATTATAATTCGCATCTATTCCTATTTCATAACCGCGGGTGCGCAGTGCACCATCATTTTCCCGGGGTGCATCTGTACCAAAGGTGGCAGGTACCGCCTTGTTGGTGAGCATATTGTCAGTGTTACGCTCGTACCAGTCTACGGTAACGCCTATATGATTATTAAACAGACTAATATCGGTACCAATATCGAGGGAACGTACTCTTTCCCAGGTAAGAGATTCCGCCACAGCGCGTGGAGCTCCCACGCCGGAAGCGTAGTTGCCGCCATTCATCCAGTTTACCTGGTTATTGGTAGCCATAGCAGGTACATACCATTTTCCCCCCATGTCCTGGTTACCCAGCGAACCGTAGGATGCCCTGATTTTCATATCAGACAACACGTTTTTGAATCGGTCCATAAACCTTTCTTCTGTCAGACGGTATCCTACAGAGGCAGAAGGGAAGAAGGCCCAACGGTCGGCCAGCGGAAAGGAGGACGCGCCATCGTATCTGCCATTCAATTCCAGCAACCATTTATTTTTGTAGCTGTAGTTGATCCTGCCGAAGAAGCCTGCATAGGCATTGGCCAGATGACTGCCGGTTACCAGCTGGTCGCCGCTGGCCAGCGGAATTTCCGCTTTAGTCGGATCCAGTGGATTACGGCGGTAGGCGCTGTAGTTGAGTGTATCTACATCTTCCGCATTGACGCCTGCAATAAATTTCAGCTGATGTGCTGCGCTCAGCTTTTTATCGTAGGTAGCATAGAGGTTAAAGGTGTTCACTTTATAGTTGCCGGCTGCATAGCCTACTACGTCCTGTGAGGCGGTAGCAATATTGTTAAAAGGCATCCCGGCAGACCAGAAGTCCCATGCCATTACTTTACCACCTACTTCATGACGCGTAATATTATCGCGGCCAATCGTGTACTCTGCGCGAACGTTTAAATCTTTCGTCAGCTTCAGTGTGGCGCCAAGGTTTACGCGGGTATAGTTATCTGTAACGGTGCTTGTATTAGCACCTGCCAGATATCCGGGGGTATGATGGAAGTATTTTCCCTGATAGGTACCGTAAGGAAAGTAAGCGCCCCAACGCCACATGTATTGGAAGTAGTTCTGGTACTGATAGGGGTAATCGTATTCAAAGTTGCGGTACAGCATGCGCACGTCCATGTCGAGCCACTTGGTAACAGAAGCATTGACGCTACCCGTGATGTTGTATTTTTTTACATCATCGGGATTCATTTTCAGGATGCCGCCGGAGTTGCTGTATCCACCGGACATATAATAAGAGATCTTTTCACTGCCACCCTGTACACTGATATTCTGGATCTGTTGCGGGGTAGCTTTTTTCAGCATCATATCTTTCGCATCCCATACGCGATAAAAATAGGAGGGACCACCGTTGGGATCAATTTCAAAATCTTCTCCCGGCACCATTTCTATACCCTTGCGGTTATTAGCGTATTTCTCCTGCCAGTTTTTGATGCCGTCGCGGAGTTTCAGTAATTGCATACCGAATAATTCCGGAGAGGTAGTACCTGCACGTACGCCGGCGTCATATAGTCCTGTGAGTTCTTTAACGGGATCGGCGAAGTCGGGCAGGGCAGTAGGGGAGCTCCAGGCAAAGTTGTTGGAATAACGCACTTTGGTGGGCATATTGCGAAGACCTGTTTTGGTTTTGATCAGTACCACGCCAAAGGCGGCGCGGGCGCCGTAAATGGAAGTAGAGGCGGCGTCTTTTAATACCGAGATGCTTTCTATATCATCCGGGTTGATCATCGTGAGGTCGGGTGTTTCTACGTTATCAACGAGGATGAGAGGGCGGCCGCTTCCATTGACAGACCCAATACCCCGGATGTTGATGGCCGGGGCCTGGGTAAGTCCTCCATTGGAATAGGTAATGTTGAGACCGGGTACAATTCCCTGTAATGCTTTAGACGGATCAGTAATAGGTCTGCTTTGCATGGTTTTGGCCACGTCTACGGTGGTAACGGCGCCGGTTAGATTGGCTTTTCGTTGTGTGCCGTAACCTACTACCACCAGCTGTTCCAGTGAACGTTCATCTGCTTCCAGTGTAATGTGGAATTCCTTTGCGCCATTCAAAGGAATCGTCTGTGATTTGTACCCTACAAAGGTGACGTGTAGCGTGTTGGCGCCGTCGGGTATCTTCAATGTGAATTTGCCTGCGGTGCTGGTAACTGTTCCGGCTTTGCCCACTAAAATGGTGGCGCCGATAATAGGTTCCTGGCTGCTTTTGTCTACAACGGTGCCTGTTAGCACGCTCTGGGCCCAGGAACTGGCATAAAACAGCAGGAAGGCGAAAGTGATAAGTATCCTTTCTTTCATGTTGGGAAGATTTAGATCTTGGTTGAATAAGTAATTAGATTGACAATAGGTTGAATTACAGTATTTTCATTATAAGCAAATTAGATTTATTGGTTGAACGGGTCATCACTCTTCGCTGGCACCCCTGCAGTTTTATTGCAGGTATTTGCGTTTTATTGCATGAATATAAAACAGAAATACGATATTTTTACGTTAATATGCGTTAACACGCGTTTTTAAGTCATTTGAAACACGCTAAAACGCGCATAATCAGATTGGATTACTTTTTTTTAAATTTGTACGATTTTAAAAATACATTCCACTAATGTTGAAAGAAGAACGCCAGGCCTTTATCATGAGGCAGATCAATCTCCACAATAAAGTATTATCGACAGACATCAGCGCCATGCTGAGTATTTCGGAAGATACCGTTCGGCGTGATCTGAAGGAGATGGCGGAAGAAGGGAAGGTATTAAAAGTACACGGTGGCGCTATTGGTCGCTCCTTTCATTATCCGTTTAAGGCAGATAATACGGTGTATGCACAGGCGGCCAAACAACAGATCGCCCAGAAAATCATTAAGCTTCTGAAGAATGATATGGTGGTACTGACTGGTGGGGGAACTACGATGATTGAACTGGCGAAAAGTATCCCCGAAAATCTGCGTGTTACCTTTTTTACGATCAGTCCACTGGTGGCGCTGGAACTGGTAGAACACCGCAATCTTACCGTGATCACTATTGGTGGGCAGCTTTCTCCCAGTTCACATGTTCACCTGGGTGCCAGTGTAATTAATCAGCTGGCAGATATTAAAGTAGATCTTTGCCTGTTGGGGGCCAACGGCTTCTCGGTACAGGATGGGATGACCGACTCCGATTGGGAAGTGGTACAGGTGAAAAGAGCCATGATCCGCGCGGCGAAAAAAATAGCGATCATCAGCATCGCGGAAAAACTGAATTCTTCTCAACGCATGAAAGTATGCGACCTTAACGGGATCAATTACCTGATCACGGAACTGGACCCTGATAATCATTTCCTCTCGCCTTACCAGCACCTGGATATGGAGTTGCTTTGACAACTATTTTATTCTGCTCTCAGGTTCTTCACAGGGTTAGTAATGGCGGCTTTGATTGATTGGTAGCTGACCGTCAGCAATGCTATCACAACAGATAAAAATCCCGCTACTACAAACACCCACCATTCAATGCTCACACGGTAGGTATAGTTTTGCAACCATTTGTACATGGCCCACCATGCGAGTGGCGCAGCAATTAAGAATGAAATGATCACCAGTTTTACAAAATCTTTTGACAACAAAGTGGTAATGCCGGCTACAGAGGCGCCCAGTATTTTTCGGATTCCAATTTCTTTGATCCTGTTTTCCGCCATGTAGGTGGCGAGGCCAAATAAACCAAGACAGGAAATAAATATAGTGAGGCTCGCAAACAAACCAGCGAGGGTGCCTTGTTGTTTTTCGCCTTCAAATTTCCTGGCATAATCTTCATCTACAAACTTTGCATCAAAAGGATAATCGGGGTTATATTTTTTGAATATAGCGGCTGTCTGTTCCATATTTTTCGTTGTTCCATTGCCGCCATTTAGTTTTATCTGCATGATGTTGAAGCTGAGGAAGCTGCTTTTTGCACCGCATATCAGGATGGGTCTTGTGGGCTCATAAGGACTGGTAAAAATGAAATCCTTAATCACGCCTACAATATGCCAGTCGACGCCCAGATCTGACACCTTTTTTCCAATGGGATCTTTGAACTTCATTACTTTCAGAGACGATTCATTGATGATCAGCCCTGTGGAATCAGAAGGGAATTGTTTCAAATCAAAATCACGGCCTTGTATAAATTGTAACCCGGCAGTAGCGCCCAGTCCTTCATCAGCCAGGTACCGATCGAAAGTTGTTTTATCGTTCAGGTCTTTTCCTTCCCAATTCTGCCCCCATCCGTCACTCCATCTTTCTGTAAGTGGAGAATTGGTTCTGGTAACTGATTTTGCAATGCCGGATGATAGTAATTCATTTTTTATCAGCGCATAGTTTTTGGGGATGTCGCCTGTCAGGAAATGATAAATGAGATTGTCTTTGTTGTAGCCTATTGCCCGCTCACGGGCGTAATCTATTTGCTGCTTAACGATAATCGTACAAATGATAAGAATGGTGGCAAAAGTGAACTGTAATACCACCAGTGCCTTTCTCGGTGTGATTAATGCGTTTGTTTTTTTAAAGGTGCCTTTTAATACTTTAACGGGTTGAAAAGAGGAAAGAAAAAAAGCAGGATAACTGCCGGCCAGCAAACCTGTGAAGAGAATGAACCCGATAAATGTAATCCAGGTATAGATATTACTAAAGTCGATGAATAGTTTTTTTTCCGTCAGCTGGTTGTAGCCGGGTAAGCTTACCATCACAATAACAATGGCTACAATACCTGCCAGCAATGCGAGAAAAACAGATTCGCCGATAAACTGGCTGATCAGCGAACTTTTCTGCGCGCCCACTACTTTTCGGATACCTACTTCCTTTGCGCGCTTTTCACTTCTTGCAGTACTCAGGTTCATAAAATTGATGCAGGCAATTAATAAAATAAACCCTGCGATGATGCCAAAAAGTTTTACAAAGGTGCTACGGCCCCCATTGTCTTCCGCACCATTGGTGAAGCTGGAATACAAGCGCCAGCGGCTTAGCGGATAAAGCGTCAGTTCCCATTTCATCTTTTTTGATTCCTCATCGTACTGCTGTTTTATTATCCTGACTTTAGCTGCCACGGCGGCGTAGTTGGTATGGGGTTTCAGCATCACATAAGTAGGGGTGCTGTTATCATGCCATCCCAAATCTTCTCCCTCTCTGTATCTTAAATAACTGTATGACCAGGGTAATAAGTAGTCAAAATTGAATCGGCTATTACCTGGTAAATCTTTTAAAATACCGGTAACGGTGAAATTATCTTTGTTTTCAATTTTTACAATTTTCCCCAATGCATCTTCGTTGCCGAATAAAATTTTAGCTGTCTTTTCCGTTAGCACTATCGAATACATTTCATTCAATGCCGTAGCGGCATTGCCTCTCCGCATCGGGAAACTGAACATTTGCAGGAAACCGGTATCCACTGCATTGCCTGTCTTCATTATTTTTTTATCACCAACAGACAAAAGGAAATCAGTCGATTTTAATCTTACTGCGCGTTCTACTTCCGGTAAATCTTTTTCCAGCGCATGGGCGGTTAACGCAGATACGGAATTCCAGGAAGACACTTTGCCTTCAAATGGTACATGATTCCATACTTCGTAGATTCTGTCTTTATTTTCATGAAACTCATCGTAGCTAAGTTCGTCCTGTATCCACAATAAAATAAGTATGGCGGCGGCCATTCCAATGGCCAATCCCGTAATATTAATGGCGGAAAATCCTTTGTTGCGTAGCAGGTTACGGTAGGTAACCTTGAAGAAATTTCTGATCATAGCATTTGAATAAGCTGTTGAAGCGTAACAGTGGCAAGGAGGCACAAAGAGAATGCCGGATACACATATGCCTGATTGGGTGGGGTGGTGAAGGTTTTGTAAAAGCGAGCTTGTTCATTTTCGACACAGCAGTGTTCATTTCCGGTCATCCGTTATAGATATGCCACGATTGATGATGATCATCCATCGTGGCATATCTTGCTATTCTTCCTCAAAAGGTGAAATATCTACATAATATTTACGCGAATTATTCCGGTCTACATAAACATTTATTTTTTTATGGTTGCCAATCGCTGGTCTGGGATCAGACCAGATAAGACCGCTTTTGAAACTTTTTTTATTCCCTGTGAGCGAATCTTTTGCTTCGCAGCGGATAAAAAAAGGATTGCGGCCATTCACCTCGATGGATGGGTTGTTTTCTACGGAAACGATATTCGCATGTACTAGTAGTCCTGATTGTTTTAGCTGTTTCTGGCGGGAGTGGCTGGCTTTTCTCTTCACGAAATAGCCCAGTCCAAGTATACTAAATATTATCCCCAGTCCTCCGGTGATCCAGCATCCCAGGTATTGGCTCCAGTCGGCTATTCTGGCGTTGTCCGGATTTTTCGTCTCATAGTACATCTCAATAGTTTCCCCGATGCTGTAACCTGCTGGTCTGGATGAAATGTCCGAAATATAACGATGCTTAGTGCCATTTGCATCGGCGTACATGACTACCGGCGAAAAGGCATGGTTGCCTTTCTCCAGCAGATCTACGACGGTTCCGGTAGTTTTTGTGGAGGCTGCATTATAGCTGGCAGTATTGTACCACAGCAGGAGACTAATACCTGTGAGCAACAGACCTACGGCCAAAAAAATGCTGAAGGTTAAAGTGATGATCCGGTGTTTCATTGGAGTTAAAGGGTTGAATAAGAGGACAAGATAACAAATTTGAATAAGTAAGTAGGGATCACCCCTTTAAGTAAGTCAAAATAAAATGTATGTTTGCGTTAAAATTAGCCACTATGAAAAACAAGATTCTATTTGTTGTCTGTCTCCTGTTCGGACTGATGTTTATTAATGCCGGTCTCAATAAGTTTTTAAATTACATGCCGGTACCCAAAGACATGCCGGAAAGCATGATGAAAGTAATGACAGCTTTTATGACTGTCAGCTGGCTGATGCCACTGGTAGGGTTTATTGAAATTGTGGGTGGTATACTTTTTATCCCGAAGAAAACCCGTGCGCTGGGCGCCATCATTATTTTGCCGGTAATGGCAGGCGTTATGCTGACTAACATCTTCAATGCTCCTTCTGGTTTGCCAATAGCAGCAGTGATGTTGATCATCAACATTTGGGTGATTATTGAAAACCGGGAAAAGTATTTACCAATGGTAAAATAGGCGAGATGAAGTAAGAAAGCAGCTGCCGTCTATCTAAAGTATTTACAAAGCGGGTATCTCATATTTGGGGTATCCGCTTTGTATTTGAGGAGGTTTATAAGTTAGTCTGTCAACTATTTATTCCAGGAATTGCTACGCCGCTTTATGGGCGTAAGGTTTAACAATATTGTTTCCTGTATTCAGTCGGACTTACTCCTTTTAATTTCTTAAACGACCTGTTTAAATGACTTTCATCTACAAAGTTGAATTCAAAAGCAATTTCTCCAATCCGCATATCACTGTGTAATAGTCTTGCTTCCACGAGCCTCAGTTTGTACGTAGTTAAATATTGCTGCAGTGTTTCGCCGGTTTGTTTTTTAAAGTACCTTCCCAGGTAACTCAGTGAAATGCCAAAATGCTGGCTGATCTTCGCCGCTTTTAGTCTGGATGGATCGAAGATGTTTTCCTGAATATAATGCAATATATCCAGTACTACTTCTCCGGTATTTTCCTTTATATTTTTAGGTAGCTTCAGCGCAATATTTCTCGCTACAATAGTAATAATAGCATTGACAATTTGTTCTATTACTTTTTGATGATAGATCTGCTGATGATCACTTTCCTGTATAATGCTGCTTACCAACGCCGCAATGAGCGGTTTGTCTACCTGGTTTTTTAAGATGCAGCCCGGCCGGTGGCTGGCATTTTGAAGGATAGATTCCATTCGCTGTATGGTATCTTTTTCCTGGCCGGATTTTGTTTTTACATAGTATTCATTAAAACGAAGAAAGAAAAACTGTGTAGGGGTAGTGATCTCGAAAGAGTGGATATCCTGTGGCGTTAACAGGAAGAGATTACCTGCTTTGTAATTGAATTTATGCTGGTTAATATATTGTATGCCGGTACCGTTAAAAATATAGACTAACTCAAAGTAGCTGTTGTGGCGGGAGCCTTTTGGGTATTGCTCCAGCGTCACAAATTCGATCTCGAAGGGCCTGTGTAAACTCTCTTTTCTCATGTTCTGAAAGTACTGATTAATTGAAAAAATGTACAGCAGCGCATTTTACGTAGCCTCTACCTTTGTTTTGGTTCCAATTTAAAGAATTAAAACAACTAAAATAGCGATGAAAAATTTCTTCCGCGCCACGTTGCTGTTTACGGCAATGATGGTTTCTGCCATGGCATTTGCGCAGCAAGCCAAACCAAGAGTAAGTCCGGCTGATTCCATTAGCCGGGGCATAAAAAATACCCATATCGACATTCATTACAGCAGTCCTGCTGTAAAAGACCGTCAGATTTGGGGGGCATTGGTACCTTATGATAAAGTATGGCGGGCCGGCGCTAATGAGGCCACCACTTTTGAAACCGACCAGGATATTGAAGTAGAGGGTAAATTATTGCCCGCCGGGAAGTATAGTTTTTTCCTGATTCCGAAAGACCATATGAAATGGACTGCTATTTTTAACAAACAACCAAAGCAGTGGGGAGCGTTTAAATACAATGAAGCGGATGACCAGCTGCGGGTAGATGTGAAGCCCAAAAAATTAAAGCATCCTCAGGAGAAGTTGGTGTATAACATTACGCCGAAGAGCATTTCGCTGGAATGGGAAAGGGTAGCTGTGCCGTTGAAGATCGAGGTGAATTAAATGTAAGCCGCTGCATTTGATCCTTACCAGTAAATAAACTGATAAGGATCGAAATACTTATATGCCACCGGGTAAAGCATACCCGTATTTACGGGATTAGCATTGGCCTCGCCGGCGCCGGCGTAGGCCATGTTAGCCCAGAAGCCAAATCCGCCTTTGCCGGAAGCGACTTTGATGGTCAGGATATTTTCACCTGCTTTTAAAGTCACCGGTAATATAAATTCGTTCTCTCTTTTTTGGTGATTGGTGTCTGCCCGCAATATCGAAACACCGTTTAACCATACTTCCATCCAATAGTCCACGCCTAAACGAAGTGTGGCGGATTGCGCGGTGGTACTGCTGATTCCTTTGGTGACAAAGGCGACCACGTTATCATCTTTGCCACCCAGGGCTTTGCTGAGGTCTACAAATCCATTACGATCTGCATTAACGGTGTGGCGCCAATCCAACACGGTGCCTGGCGAAATGGTATAGGTGATATTTGGATTTTCTCCGCCGCTGATCGCATCGGTCTGTCCGGGAAAGGCGGTGCTGATGACTTCGCGACCATTAGAAGTATTGGCGGGGAAGGGGCCGAGTACTTTCCACGCACTGAGCGTATGAAAGGTGGGAGAGCGGGCTACATGACTGAGTGCGTGCGCAGTTGCCGGGGTGGGGGCGGCATCCAGGTTCGTCAGCAGTTGTGCCAGCAGTTGTTGCAGGCGGATCACGCTGAGTTGTATGGCTGTTTGTTTGTCTGGTTCATTGGAATAACGTGTGGCCAGTTGTTCCGGAGCAAGTTGCAGATAAATGCTTTTGCCTTTGCCACGTTTTATTTCAGCCAGTATGCCATCACATAACACGCGGCCCTGGTCATCGCCGTTTTTTATTTCAGACAACGGAGCCATCAACGCTGTGGTGTCAAATGCTGTTATATTCAGGGTATCCCGCCAGCGTAGCAGGTTGGGGCCAATGCTTCGCAGCAGGCCGGTGGCTTCCCCGGCGTGTGCCTGCAAGATGGTTTTGGGGATCGTTTTTAATCCCTGCGCCGCTAAATATGCTTTTTCCTGCGGAAGATAAAATGCGATGCCACCGGCAGCAACAAATTGCCGGATGGTATCCCGAGATATGGTTTGATCGCCGGAACCAATGACCCATATGGCATTGGAGGGAGGCACACCTTCCTGTAACGCCACGCCTACACTTTTCAATAATGCTTTGCCGTTGCTATTCCCGGCGTAATATACTGGGCGCAAGGTCGGTAGTATTTCCTGTTGCGCCGCCAACAGGTTATGTGCTAACTGTGTGGCCACGGGATCTGTACCCACACGCCCGGTCAGATCCAAAGCACAGAAAGTGATTTTGCCTTTGCCGTAGCGCCATTCCAATAAAGGGGTATAGGCCATGTCAAATTCTGTTTGCAGAATAGGTGTGAAACCTGCTACCTCTGGCGTTTTCAGCGCTACGGATGCCACCGCATGGCGGTTGGTCCATTTGGGCGCATGCTGGGTGTCATAGCTTTTGGCTTGTTTTCCTTCGGGCAACAGATCAGGACTACCCCGCCAGTTGATCAGGTCTGATGGTTGGAGGCCAGTGAGCAGCGGACTACCGGCATCGCGGATATAAGTATAGCGTGGCATGGTGGCGGTGGTTTCAAAACCCATTCCTTCCCACACCGTAGGCTGTTGTTCGAGGATGATGACGTGCAGACCGGCGGCAATATCCGGTTCGCTGTAAGGCAGACTATCGCCGGGTTGCAGGGCTTCGCGGCCAATGACTAAAATGGCATTGGAAGGTATGGGTTGCCCGCTTTTCAAAACGTTGTATTTGATGCCTTGTTGTTCCAGCAGCGCGGCCGATTTGCCCGCAGGATCGTATAGCCATACCGGTGATGTGAGGGCGCTTATTTTTTGCGGGGGAAATACCGTCAGTGGGAAAGTATCAGCCGGCGCGCCGGTTACCGTTAATACCAGTTGCATATCGGTGCGGGTGGGAACGTTGGGCGCCTGCAGCGTGATCGGATATAGTTGAATATCGCCGCCATTGACGGTAAGCGAAGCAGTTCCCTGCTGATGTATTTTATTGCCTTGTTTGAGTTGCCAGGTGGCTTTCATGGTGCGACGCCAGGCGCCATCCCACACAATGGCGATCTGCTTTTTGAAAATTTCTTTGGCATAAAAAGTATGGGTTTTGTCGGTGTGTACCGGCGCCCCGGCGATATATGCCAGTAGTGGCTGATTCGCTTCCCGGAAGATGTCGTAGCGGGGACTGGCCCAATCAGGTTTGCCTTTTAGTGGCGCGGTGAGTGATTTATAACGTTGCGTGAAACTTTTAAGTTTTTCTCCGCCGGGATTCCCATAGCCTTCCAGCAGCCAGTACAGCCAGCCGCCATTTACGCCCCAGGTACGCCAGGCACGGTTGGTGTTACGGGTAAATAATTCCTGGAACCGCCAGAAACCAGGGTACTGGCGGAAGTCCAGCTGCTCCCAGGTGGCGCTGCCGGCGCTTCCGCTGAGCGCGATGGTTTGCCGCAGGCCCTTTTCTGTTTCCGAGGTATACGCCTCGTCGCCGAGGTACATCGATAAATATTCTGTGAGCAGCAATTGTTTTTCTTTCCAGAAATTATTCCAGTAAGGAGGGCCAAATTCTACGGCTGCGTAAGGCATGTTACCGGCTGCAGCCCAGGCCATAGGCCATTCTTCCCGCTCCTGCAAGGGAACAAAATTCAGGTATACGTTGGCAGAAGATATATCGCCTACATTGCCATCGGCATGTGCAAATGCCAGCCGGGTGGAATCTTGTTGTTTTACGATGCGGCAGGCCAGGTCAATGACTTTACCTTGTGTGGTATACACGCTATCGCGTTTGCCCATATGCGCCGGATCAATATTGGATTTGGGATTGGCGCTGTTCATGGCTATCACCCAGGCAAAAATGCAGGGGTGATTCCGGTAATGCCGGATAAAGTAAGCCACCTCTTTTTCATAGTCGTGTTGCGTGTGTGGATCATGTAACAGCTGGTCACGTATCACCGATACCGAAGGCCCCGGTACGGTACAGCCCATGCCGGTACGATCCATTTCATCGAGCATGTCTTCATTCAGCAGCGGTGTTTCTGCATCATTGAGCCACCACAGCTTTTGATGCGGTTGAAACTGCCCTACATTATACCCTATCTGCCGGTACAACGATAAGCTGTATTGATTAGCGCCATACACGTCGGTGAGGCGCCAGCGGGAGAGATGCCCGTTCATAAAAAGTTGCCGCCCGCTCGTCCATATTTCCCGGAATCCGAAAGTCACATCCGGGTATTGATGTACTATGTTACGTTGCTGCGTTAACGTTACCCTCGCCCGATAGAGATAGGCGCTGTCGAGTTCCCAGCAGATGGGATTTTTCCAGGGAGCTTGTATGCGGTAGGTATGTTGGCCGTTTTTCAGCGTCATCGGCACGCTATGCAGGGAGAGCACTGCTTTGTTTTGCTGATCAAAAATCTGTGCCTGCAAATCATAGTTGCCGTTGGCGTTTTTTGCATCTACGGTAATTTCCAGTGTCAGCGTTTTATGACGGAAAGAAGGAATGCAAAATACATCTGTTATTGCTTGCAGCGGCCTGGCGATAATGGTTACCGGGGCCGTAATACCCATGGGCCAATCGGCCATTGGAATAGGTACGCCGCCACCCTGCCTCGATTTAAATCGCAACGGATCTGCTGCAAAGTTCCTGGAGATACCGGTATAGTTGCGGGTAATAAAAATCCGCAGTGTATTAGTTTGACCGTACAAAAGAAAGGGACTGAGATCTGTTTCGCCTCCCGGTCTTAATAGTTCCCCTACCCGCTGATGATTAACGAAAATGATGGCATCGCCTTCTATACGCCTGAAATCGGCGACGATGCTTTTGTGTTGCCAGCTGGCAGGGATATTTATTGGTTGTTCGTACCAGAGACTGTTTACCTGTTCCTGCGGAAGCGTGGCCCAGGCGCTATTTTTTCCGGTGGCCGTCAAGCGTCGCCAGTCAATCGAATGGCTGTGGCCCCATTGTGCGGTATCCGGTGGTATCCCAGGGGATTGTGCCGGCTGGATTTTCCAGGCACCATTCAGGTGTATCGTGTCCTGTGCTTTGCCTGCAGCGGCTATGCAGCATATGATCAACAGTTGACAAAAGAAAGAAAGGGTCCGGCAGTTCAACATAGTAAAACGTAGGTTCAAAATATACTAACGCATCTTTAGGACTAAAATTCTACAGATATGGGTGAATGACCGGGATAATTATTTCAGGTGCAATACATTGTCTTTGTAATAGTACTGTATACCGGAAGAGATAGCAATATTAGTGAGAAATACATCTAATGATTTCCGTTTGTCAATGGAGCCTGACAGCGTTTCTTTTGCTAATGCCGGGTT
>NZ_DATCVJ010000100.1:0-5195 GCF_036566945.1 Chitinophaga sp.
GTTTTTTCCCATTTACTTTTACAGGAAGATAACAGGCAGATGACCAGTATTACTTTAATGGCTTTCATGCAATATATTTTTCCTGCCAGATGAATACCGGCAGTGCTTCATTAGTATTTTACATTCCTCAAATGTACAGCATCTGACAGAAACCATGATATCCTTGCGAGGTAAAAATTTGTACCTTTACAACTTACCCACGCTTAAACAGTTTGATGTATGGGAAAATTCTTTGATGATATTAAGCCGCAGCACGAGTCCTTCATCGCTGCACAGAAAATGTTTTTTGTCGCCTCCGCTCCACTTGCTGCCCAGGGACATATTAATCTTTCGCCGAAGGGACTCGATAGCTTCCGCGTTTTTTCGTCTACACGGGTAGGTTACCTTGATATTGTGGGTAGTGGCAATGAAACCTCCGCGCATATCCTGGAAAACGGCCGGATCACCTTTATGTTTTGTGCTTTTGATGGACCACCCAATATACTGCGTTTATACGGGAAAGGCTATACGGTGTTACCTACCGATCCGGAATGGGCCGAATTATCTGCCCACTTTACGCTGTTGCCTGCCACCAGGCAAATTATAGTAGCCGACATCTATAAAGTGCAGACCTCCTGCGGTTTTGGCGTGCCACTGTACGAATACAGCGGTGAAAGGGACCATGCCGCCAAATGGGCGGAAAGCAAAGGTCGGGAAGGACTGGAAATCTACAAGGCAGAAAAGAACAGGGTAAGTCTGGATGGATTACCTACAGATTTGGCGCGATAGAAAATTGTCGCCCGGATTTGTATATTTGGGAACATTCCCACGATATGAATAAACGCCAGCGCTATGTGTCCGGATTCCTGCTTTGTTGTATCTCCATCTTATCCCAGTGTATTACCAAAGCGCCGGAAAAGGAAGACCTGAGAGGAAAACAATTTGCCGGCGCCGCAGCCTGTGCGGGTTGCCACCAAAATATCTATAACGCATTTCTTCGTTCTGCCCATCATAACACCAGCCGGCCCGCCTCCAAAGCCACGGTGCTGGGGAGTTTTGCGTCGCCGGATAATGTATTCACTTATAGCCATGGCCAAAAAGTACAGCTGGAAGCACATGACAGCCTGCTTTTTCAGGCTGCCTATACCAACGATACCCTTACCACCAAACGTCCTTTCGATATTGCCATAGGTTCCGGGAGAAAAGCACAAACTTATCTCTACTGGAAAGACGATAAATATTACCAGCTGCCGCTGTCGTATTTTGTGCCTTCGGCCAGCTGGGCTAACAGTCCGGGTTTTCCCGCCACCCATCCGCGGTTTGACCGCATAATTCCCAGCACCTGTTTTGGTTGTCATAGCTCCGGCGTGGTTTTTAAAGAAGTAAAAATGGAGGGATTGCAGTTGTCGGAATCGTTTGAGAAAAATGAAATCGTATTTGGTATAGACTGCGAACGCTGTCATGGTGCAGCGGCGGCGCATGTGGAATTCCAGTCGGCCCATCCCGAAGAAAAGCAGGCGAAATATATCACCACCATCTCTTCCCTAAAAAATCAACAACGACTGGACCTGTGCGGGCTTTGTCATTCCGGACTTAAAACGCCCCAGAAGCCGGCCTTTAGCTACCGCCCCGGCGATCCCCTCTCCGATTACTTTTTCCCGGATCCGGGCAGGCCCGCCAAGGCCACTGAAATGGATGTACATGGCACGCAGTAGCAGTTATTTACCGCCAGCAAATGCTCCATCATGAGTACCGATATGAACTGTTCTTCCTGTCATAACCCACATGCAAAGGAAAGCGATGACATCGCCGTATTTTCACAACGCTGCATGAATTGCCATCAGACAAGCGGAGATCATTTCTGTAAACAAAAAGGATTTGCGGCATCGGTGTTAGCCGGTAATTGTATCGACTGTCATATGCCGGCGTTACCATCCGGGAATATCACCTTATTGACCAATGGGGAAACGAAGCCCACACCGGATTTCATACGAACCCATCTGATTAGTATTTATCCGGAGGAAACGAAGAAGGTGATAGAGAGGCTAAGAAAAAAGTAAGATTTACGGCACCACGGAAATAAACATATAAGTGGCCAGTATCACCAGCAACACAATTCCCTGCAGGATGTTCGTCTTCCCCGCATTAAACGAAATGCTGATGGTAAACAGCGAAAGAATAAGCAGTAGTGTTGATTTCGCATCGATGCCCAATGTAACGCGCAAACCAGCGAAATAACAAACGATCGCCACTGCCGGGATGGTGAGTCCTATACTTGCCAAGGCCGAGCCTAAAGCCAGGTTTAAGCTGGTTTGCAAGCGATTTTGCCGGGCTGCCCGGATCGCCGCTATACCTTCCGGCAAGAGAATCACCGCTGCGATAATCACGCCCACCAAGGTTTTGGGAGCACCCAGGTTTATAACAATTGATTCGATGGTAGGCGATAATTTTTTGGATAGCAGTACCACTACCACCAGCGACACGATTAACAGCAATAAGCTCATGATAGCGGTCAAACCGGATGGTGGTGCTGCGTGAACATCTTCGTCTCCCGGAGCAGCGTCTTCAGGCAGAAAATAATCACGATGACGAATGGTTTGCACCGCAACGAAGCTACCGTATAACACGAGGGAAATGATCGCTACAAAAATGAGTTGACTGTTTGAATAAACAGGCCCCACTTCGGTGGTGGTATAATTGGGTAAGACGAGTGTTAAAATGGAGATAGCGCTCAATGTAACCAGGGCGGCGCTCACACCTTGTTTAATAAATGCCTGTTCTTTATAAAAATATCCGCCTATGAATAATGACATCCCGATAATGCCGGAGAGAATCAGCATAATGGCTGCAAACACGGTATCCCGCGCCAGGGTGGAATCTCCGCCTACTTCTGTGAGCATGATAGACACGATCAACGACACCTCTATGACGGTAATGGCGAGTGCTAAAATGAGTGTACCGTAAGGCTCTCCTACTTTATGTGCTACTACTTCCGCATGATGCACCGCAGATAATACCACACTAATCAGGGATATGCCCATGACGGCTGCGAAAATACCGCTACCTTGCTCACCGGCCAGGGCTAACAATATTAAGCCAATCAGGGGGCTGATAATGCTCCACAACGGTAATGTTATTTTCCATCTTTTATAGAGAAAATGATTGAATGCCATGTACATAAGATACAGAAAATAATGCAAACGGCAGGCAGGAAAGGTCCATCAATATCAGTGAAAGCAGCAGAAAAGCAAGTGCACCATTAATTCGGGGTGGGATGATCGCGGTTCCAGTTTTCGAGAAAATATTGGCCCCAATCTTTGATCAGCTTATAGTATTCGTATTCATTTTCAAAGCTCAGGAGCATTTCATAGGTGGGCCGGTATTGCACCATAAAGGTATCCAGTGCAGGCGCCGTTAACCCCGTTATTTTTTTCACCAGCGCCTTATTAAAACGGTGGTCGACGTATTTCTCCCGTTCCTCCCTTTCCATAAAGCGCCTGAAATTCTCCATCCGCTTGATTTTCTTCATGCTGAACAAAGCATCCAGGTTGATCCCCACTCCCGGTCCGCTGGTACCTCCGCCGGAAAGGTATTCCGGCGAATAGTCGAACACCTTCCGGTATTCTTCCCGGTTCTTCAATGAATCCGACAGGTAATCGCCCAGGCGCATGGTGGTTACAACAACAGTAGGTAACACATGTGTATCCACATGCAGACTCATGTCGTAAGGGCGGTTGTTGTTAATTTGTTTTACCGGAAATTTCATGGTGGCTTTTCCCTGATAGGAAAAACTGATGGAATCTGTGATGGGCAAAACGATCGTGTAATGTCCTGAAGAATCGGAGACCGCTCCGGCGCCGGAGTTACTCATGACGCTTACGCCAGGCAGGCCAAATCGCGCGGAGCGGTCAAAAATGGTACCACTAATCCTCACCTGCGCACTGGAAACCAGCCGGCACAGGACTAATATGACTAATACGACAGTTATTCTTGCTATACGAGATTTTCCCATTTTGGCCCAATCTAAGACAGGATAAAAACATAAGCAAGAATAACTAAAATATTAACAAATCATTTTCTATTTCAATATATCAGCTATACATACCGTCGACAAATTATTTCATTCCAAATAACGTCACAACGGCTTTTCCGTTTAAAATGCCTTTTGTATCGTACCAGATTTCTATGCTCCCCAATTTTCGCTTTCCTCCTTTCAGATCTATCACCCTGCTTTCACCGCCTTTGGGGATCTCCAGCCGGGTATCAATATTTTCCGGCAATCCTCTATCGTCATAAGTAACCACAATTTTTGCCATGTTTACGGGTGAATTAGTGACCTTAAACTTTATCCGCCGAAAATAATCATAAGGCCCCTGTACGATAATGGCATCATGATCCGCCGTATGATTGGCCGTAACGGTACCCAATAACCGCCAGCTGCCGGCGCCTCCGGATCGGGGTCTGCTGACGACTTGCCCAGATACATCAGTAAATGCCATGCATACAAAAAGTGAACATACAAAGACTAAGAATAATTGACGTTTCATATGATTAGATTATTCAGTTTAACAATAATTACGGGATAACCGAATGCTGGTTGTTTTTTTGATGATGCTAACAGGCGGGCTTAGGGGTGTTTCGAGATAACAGGTGTCAGGTATGTTTTGTTCGCGACATGGCATAGTTTGCTATACAGCAGAAACTGTGTAACGAACTGTTGACTATGGCTAAGGCACATGACTATGATCTCAATTTGCCGGACATGGGCTAGCGGCTTTTTGCGTAAAACCGAAAAAAAATTTCGGTTTATGTAGTCAACTACGTAGTTTTATACCATAAATCTATGCAAATGAGTACGGCACCTACTATAAGAATGATTGACAACCAGTTTCGCCAGCAGGTAATAGATATTATCCTGCCTATACAGCAAATAGAATTTAATATACCGATTACCATTGAGGACCAACCAGACCTGAATGATATAGAAATCAACTATCATCAAACGGGCGGCGGCTTCTGGGGAGCGATGGTAGATGGTGAGCTGGTGGGCACCATTGCCCTGATAGCTACCGGTCACCAGGCAGGCGCTATCCGCAAAATGTTTGTGAAAAAGGATTTCCGGGGTAAAGAACTGGGCCTGGCACAACAACTGCTCAACCAACTGATCGACTATTGTAAAAAAAACCAGATCACGGATCTGTATCTGGGCACAGTAG
>NZ_DATCVJ010000101.1:0-2199 GCF_036566945.1 Chitinophaga sp.
ATCACCGTAACTGAGAATAGCATGAAAAGAATATCCTAACGCCGATCGGGTATATTTCCTCTGAAAGTAAGACTCCGTATATGCTTTATCAAAAATAGTATTAAATAATACAGTCATCTGAGAAAATACATCTGCTTTAATCTCACCCGTATTACATGCACTAATGGAATAACCCTGCATTAAAATAATCTTTAAAATTTAAGTACCGTTCCCCCCCAGGAGTATCCTACACCAAATCCCGCTAGCAACAATGTTTGCCCCTTGTCGAATTTGTTTTTTGATACAAACTCTTTCAGAGCAATAGGAATCGTTGATGAAACAGTATTACCACAATACTCCATGTGTTGTAGAAATTTTTCCTGGGGAATACCGACTTTTTTTCTCAGATGATCCAGCATATATTTATTGGCCTGATGAAATAAAAATTGATCTACCTCAGGCATTGAAAGTCCATTTGCGTCCAGGGTGCTATTTACCAGTAACGGCACTGATTTAATGGTAAAATTGAATATCTCCGGACCATTCATATACAGGTAATCTCCAGATGTAATGATATCCTCTTCGCTTAATATCTCCTGATTGGATTTGGGAGATCTGCCAGCTCCGTTTTTCACAATCAGGTTATTGGCACCGGAACCATCTGTTCCCAGTTCAAACTCACCTATTTCGGCCCATCCATCATCACCAGAGATCCATGTAGCGGCTGCGGCATCACCAAAAACAGTACGGTTGCCCTTATCTTTCGGATGAATATGTTTACTATAGGTTTCTGCAGTAATCAATAATACATTTTTCGCAATACCTGCGGCAATAAAACCCTTAGCCATAGCAAGGCCGTAGATATATCCGGAACACCCCTGATTAAAATCAAAAGCTGCAGTACGCGTAGATAATCCCAATCTGTCTTGTACAATACAAGCTGTCGCTGGCAAAAAATAATCCGGAGTCTGGGTACACAACATCAGCACATCAAAAGCTGTTGGGGACAGATCGTACTCCTCTATCAGCTTCCTTGCTGCTTTTACAGCAATATCAGCTGTAAATTCATTTTTATCCGTGATATATCTTGAAGAGATACCAATTTTTGACGATATTTTGGCCACATCCCATTCCGGAAATTCAGTAGAGAGCTGCTCATTTGTAATCTCTAGTTCTGGCAAATAATAGGAAATTCCTTTAACGTAGGCAGACATCAATCAGGATTTTATGTCAATCTGAAGTCGAGTCGTTGAACGAAGCAAGCAACAGATTTTAATGAAAAAGATTATCAGGCTTTTGCCCCAACCAGGTTATATAAGTCCTGTATAGTATTCAATTTTTGTAGCTCTTCACCACTGACAGATAGATTATATTTCTCATCCAGCATAGCGATCAGGGATAGTGCAGCCATTGAATCCCATTCTTCCATTTTTCTAAAAACAGTATCAGCAGTAATCTCATCCGCTGGTGCGTCATCAAATATTTCTATAAAATCCTGTTTGAATGTAGTGATATCCATAATTTAATATTTAAATATTAATAATACAATTAAATTTTTGAAAACAGCTCAGCATAAGATTTTGCTATCCGCTCCCAATTATAATAGTTTCTGATCCGTTCAATTGAAATTTCCCTCAAAGCGGACAGCGCCGCTGGTTCCAGCTGTTCAATATGTTGCAAATGTCCTGCCACTGCTTTCTCATTGGAAAAGTAAAACATTTTTCCTGCTGTAACTTCCCTGTTAAAAATATTATCATGGGCGACTACGATATTGCCATGCCCCATAGCTTCCAGCAGTGAAGGGTTTGTTCCACCTACCGAATGTCCATGAAGGTAACCGGTAGCAAAATACCTCAATGCAGATAGCTTCTCTTTATTGTAAACACCATTGACAAACCTGATATTTCCCTTGCCCTGGTATGACTGCAGTTGCTTTACATAGGTTGTATCAGATAAATTTCCCACAACAACGAGAGGGTAAGCTGCATTAGACTCCAAATATCCCTTTACAATCAGTTCTACATTGTTTTCCGGTTCTAACCTACTTACAACAAGCCAGTATTGATTTGGTTCTAACCCATATTCTGTCAGGAGAGCTGTATTCTCGGTAGTCAATATCGGAGAGCCGTATTCAATCTGAACAATCTTACCTGCAATTCTCTGACCATATGTTTTAAGCAGATAATCCTTTATACCACCTGAATCGGCAATAAGATAATC
>NZ_DATCVJ010000102.1:0-2132 GCF_036566945.1 Chitinophaga sp.
CTCTAAAACCCCCGCGGGTAATAGCATCTCTACAAGTTTACGAAAGTTCTGATCCACGTGCGTCGTTGGCTAATCTGATGCAAAACAACTATTTTTCTACTAATCCCCCAAGTTTTCAACTTGATCCCTTTTCCTGGGTTAGGAAGCAGACATCTGGCCATCGTCATTTTCTTGAAAAGGAAAAGCGTGATACAATTTATCAGTAAAATTGTATCACGCTTTGTTGCCCAACCTGGATTCGAACCAAGACAAGCAGAACCAAAATCTGCTGTACTACCATTATACTATTGGGCAATACCCTTGTTGTTTGGGATGGCAAAAGTATAACTTTTTTTATTTCTGCAAAAAAAACTTGCAATATTTTTTAAATATCCTTTAAAATCCTTTGCTGTAAAGCCTTATAAAACTACTGTATCCTGCTTTTCCCTGCCGAAAAGGGTTTCAATCGCCCATACAGCTGCCATCCTTTACCCCAAAGCGTTATGAAATTATCTTATTTACCTTTTCCGCTATCTGTGCAGGTTTTATCCACTCCATACAGGCGTGGTCCCCTCTGAAACAGGGTTTGTTACCAAATACGGAACAGGGCCTGCAAGTAAGATCGCTGATCTGCACTGCATTGTCTTCCGCTTGTGCATATCCCATAAAGCCGGCAAAAGGGTGAGTGGCGCCCCAAACCGATACCACTGGTATCCCAAACAGAGAAGCCAGGTGCATATTGGCCGAATCCATGCTGATCATCACATCCAGCTGGCTGATGACCGCCATTTCTTCCGTTAGGGAAAAACGCCCCGCTACTACAATCGCTTCCGGATATTTGGCCGATAGCTCCGTTAGCAGCGCTACTTCCTGTTTTCCGCCTCCCATCAGTAATACCCGCTGATTAGGTTCCTGCAACAGCATTTCCAGTACGGCACTCATTTTTTCCAGCGGGTACATCTTTTCGCGATAGGTGGCAAAAGGAGCCATTCCTATCCACTTTTCCGCCCCTTTGGCACCAGTGATAGCTGTAACAGCATCAGTCAAAGGACGAGGCGTAAAAACGGGTTTACGGCCCATTTCACAATGAAGTCCTAACTGCCTGAAAACAACCGCATAGCGTTCAATAGTAGACCTAAGTGGTTGCAATATTTTATGCTCCCGGCGCGTCAGCGCTTTCTTCTCCGCACGGCCTTTATCGATCGATGCCACCCGCGTGCCGGTCAACCGGAAAAAGGTCCGGATAATTTTGGAGCGCAACACATTATGTAAATCGGCTACCGCATAGATACGATACGCCTTTTTTATCTCGCGGAATAAACAATACAGGCCTTTTACACCTTTGTGAACACCTTTAACATCTGCCGGAAAAAAGGTGAGCCGGGGAATTCCCCCACACAACGCCCCCCAGTTCCGGTTGGTCACAAAAACAATCTCCACATCCGGATTATCCTCCAGTACCTGCTTCATAACAGGTATGGTCATGGCTACATCGCCCATGGCCGACAACCGGGTAACCAGTATCGTTTTAACAGTGCCCAATGATTTGCAGGTTTATTTTTCGGTTTTGTATAAAACTGGATTAAGAGAAGGATCGTTATACATCTTCATCTGCTTGTATACCTTCATAAACTTTTTACCCGCTTCAATATCCGCCAGCAGCGCTTCTATCGCAGTGCCCAGATCCTGTTGCTGTTCGAGCAGAATGTCCAGTTTTTTCTGACAGGCAGCCCGGTGCTCCGGCGTCGCGTCTGCACGATTGGCCTCTTCCTGCATGTGATAAATCTTCAGCGCCAGGATAGACAAACGGTCTATTGCCCAGGCCGGACTTTCGGTATTAATGCTGGCATCAGCCGCTGTTGTTACCTTGCCGAATTTTTCCAGGAAATAACTGTCGATATACTCCACTACGTCGGTACGTTCCTGGTTGGAACGGTCTATCCAGCGTTTAATGCCCAGGGCTTCTACCGGGTCTATTTTAGGATCACGGATAATATCTTCCAGGTGCCACTGCACCGTGTCTATCCAGTTTTTCAGGAAAAGCAGGTGTTCAATGCTGCTCTTTTCATAAGGATTGGAAATGGCCTGATGCACATCATTGCGCTCGTGGTAGGCCGCGATACTCTGGTTAAATATCTTATTGCACAGTTGTG
>NZ_DATCVJ010000103.1:0-1562 GCF_036566945.1 Chitinophaga sp.
TTTTCACCCCTCAACGGTTTATTACCTGAAAACAATGCAGTGGTACTGTCTGCAGAAAGTAGCAATCGTTCCTTTGTAGCAAAAAATGTAAGCCTGAAAGCTATAACAGATACGGATCTTGCCATTCCTGCCGGTGCAGAAAAAGTTACCCAGGATCAAATGAGAGAGATCAGGAAACAGGAGATGGATAAATTACGTAAGCGGCAACAACAATAGTGAATTTCATCCTAACTTTCCCCTTTCCTGTTAATTTCGTTTATGAAGAAACTTATACAACTCTTGCTGATACTGGGTTTGGGCATATCGTATGCCCAGGCCCAGTCGCAACAAGGAAAGATTAAAGGCCAACTGACTGACTCAACCACCAGAGAGGCGATGCCCGCCGCCACCGTGGTGCTGTTAAACGCAATAGACTCCAGCGTTGCCAGTACCACCATGACCGATACCAAAGGCAATTTTGAACTGACCAATGTAGCCGATGGCGCTTACCGCCTATACGTAAGCTTCCTGGGCTATCAGCCACTCAACAAACGCGTACAAATAACTCCGGATCACAGAGATATTGCCCTCGGCAACATTGCCATGGGACATAAAGGCGTAAACCTAAATACCGTAGAAATCGTAGATGAAAAGCCACCGATTGTGGTGAAAAAAGATACGCTCGAATTTAATGCAGATGCCTTTAAAACCCGCGAAAATGCGGTGGTAGAAGACCTCCTCAAAAAATTACCCGGTGTTACAGTGGACAAAGACGGCGCCATCACCGCACAAGGTGAAACCGTTACAAAAGTATTGGTAGATGGTAAACCTTTCTTCGGCAATGACCCGAAACTGGCCACCAAAAACCTTCCAGCCAACATCATCGATAAAGTGCAGGTAATAGATAAGAAATCTGATCAGGCACAATTCACCGGTATCGACGATGGACAAACGGAAAAAACAATCAATATCACTATTAAAAAAGATAAGAAAAAAGGGATGTTTGGCCGTGCCACAGCAGGCTACGGAACGGACGACCGCTACGGCGTTTCCCTCAGCTTAAACCGCTTCCGGGAAAATCAGCAACTGTCGCTGTTAGGTGGTGGTAACAATGTGAACAACATGGGCTACACACAACAGGATCAGATGAGCTTCAGTGCTGCCGGTGGTGGAAGAGGTGGTGGCCGCGGCGGCGGTGGTGGCGGTATGCGCGGTATGTCTATGGGTGGCGGTGGTGGCGGCAACAATGCCGGTATCACCCGCAACTGGAATACCGGGTTAAACTTCAGCCAGGACTTCAGTAAAAAATTAATCGTAAACGGTAGCTACTTTTTTAATGATACCAAAACCGATGTAGCGCAAAAACAGGAGAGACAAACTTTCTCCACCGATAAAACAGGGGCATCAAACACCACCTACGATAACTCTACATCCGCATCACAAACAGACAATAGCAACAACCGCATTTCTGCCCGCATAGAATATACGATCGATTCATTGCACTCGCTGATCTTTACGCCTACCTATTCCCTTACTAATGGAAACAGCTACAGTATTACCAATAACGTGTCGCTGAATACCGC
>NZ_DATCVJ010000104.1:0-5695 GCF_036566945.1 Chitinophaga sp.
TGATTTTAAAGGCACCCCCATATTCCGCAATATCCTGCCCCATCAGGATCAGCTCCGGATGCTTTTCCATGGCTTGTTTTAAGCCATCGGAGAGTGCATTTATAAATCTTTTTTCGGAAGAAGGCCCTGCAGTGGCCACCACAGCAGGTGCGGGGGCATACAGGTCGTTTACTTCCACCTGGGTGTCCGCAACAATAGGCGTATCTACCAGTCCTCTCGCTACATCCGCTTCTATCTGATGTTTCAGCTCATCACGAATGGCAGCGATATCTGCGGTGGTAAGAATATGTTTTTCCTGTAACCAGGCTTCGTATTGCAGAATAGGATCTTTTTTCCCCCATTCTTCAAAAAGGGCAGGCGGCACATATTTTACGCCGCTGGCTTCTTCATGACCACGCATGCGGAAAGTCATGGCTTCTATTAACACCGGCTTTTGTTCCTGTATGGCATAAGCCCGCGCAGTACGTACTGTTTGGTATACTTCCAGCAGGTTGTTGCCATCTATTTGCACGCCCTCCATGCCGTATCCGATGGCTTTATCCACCAGGCCGGCACAATGATATTGTTCGTTTACGGGAGTGCTAAGTCCGTAACCATTGTTTTCAATGAGAAATATAACAGGTAAACCCCATACTGCCGCTACATTGAGGGCTTCATGGAATTCTCCTTCGCTGCTGCCTCCTTCGCCTGTGAAGGCAAGAGCTACTTTCTTCTCTTTTTTGAGTTGATGTGCCAGGGCAATACCATCGGCAATGGAAAGCTGAGGCCCCAGGTGCGAAATCATGCCACAGATATGATGCGGGGAGCTGCCAAAGTGAAAGGAGCGCTCCCGCCCTTTACTATAGCCATGTTCACTGCCCTGCCACTGCAGCAGGAGCTTGTCCAGTGGCATCTCCCGGGTAGTAAATACGCCTAGATTGCGATGCAATGGCATGATCCATTCGTCAGCATCCAGCGCCAGGGTGGCGCCTACAGCAATAGCCTCCTGCCCGATGCCCGAAAACCACTTACTTATTCTGCCCTGTCGTAATAACAGCAGCATTTTCTCCTCTATCAGCCGTGGATATAGCAAGGCTTTATAGAAAGATTTTAATTGTGTATCGCTCAGGTCTGACCGGTCGAAATACATGTGTTGGCTTTTAAAACAGGCAGTAAGGGCTAATCGTTGCTATTGCCTGCGAGACTAATCATTACACTATTAATGATGGTCATGATAATACTGAAAAGCAACGCCCACCAAAAGCCATCTACTTTGAAGCCGGGTACCAGCTTCGCCGCCAGCAAAATGATCAGCGCATTGATAACAAAAAGGAAAAGACCCAAGGTAACGATGGTTACCGGGAACGTGAGAATAACAAGCAGTGGTCTTACCAGGGCATTTAACAACGCCAATACCAACGCCAGAATCAGGGCTGTAACAAAGGTATCTACTTTCACTGCAGGTTTCAGCAGGTAAGCGGTTAACATGGCAGCCAATGCACTAACTAGTATACGGATCAGAAAACCCATAGCAGATTGTTTTACTAGTTAAGTTAACGAAAAAAGAATTACGAATTACGGAGTTGTGGGAAGATTATCTGCTGTCCTCTCCCCACAACTCCGTAATTCGTAATTTTTAATTC
Source organism: Chitinophaga sp. (assembly GCF_036566945.1). GTDB lineage: Bacteria > Bacteroidota > Bacteroidia > Chitinophagales > Chitinophagaceae > Chitinophaga. The sequence goes on from NZ_DATCVJ010000104.1 coordinate 1,623, forward strand.
GTAATTCTTATAAAAAGCTATCTGCTTCTCTGTAGGCTTTAATCAGCGCAGCTTCACCCTCTTTGCCTTGTCCTACCATACCATGCTCCATGCCTAATACGCCCTTGTATCCTTTTTTATTGAGATGCTTAAAGATATTTTTATAGTTGATTTCGCCGCTACCCGGTTCCTTACGACCCGGATTATCGCCTATTTGTATATAGGCAATTTCATCCCAGCAGAGGTCCATGATCGGAATCAGGTTGCCAACATTACGTTGCATGTGGTAGATATCGTACAATATTTTGCAGGAAGGACTTTTTACTGCTTTACACACTTCAAAACTTTGTTCTGCTGTGCGGAGAAACAAATCGGGGTTGTCGCTCAGCGGCTCCAGTACCATGATCAGCCCGTGAGGTTCAAATATTTCTGCCCCGCTGCGCAGTGCATCTACCACATGGGCAGTTTGTATACCCATAGGAAGGTTGCGGTCAAAGTATCCCGGAACAACAGTGGCCCATTTGGCATTACAGCGTTTGGCCGTTTCTACGCTTTCTTTACAGGTTTTGATAAAGGCATCTTTAAATTCCTGTTTGCCGGAAGTCAGCGAAGTTTTCCAGTTGTTACCGGTGTCCACTACAAACACGCCCATTTGCATGCCCAGTTTATTCAGCAGATCACCTATTTTGGATTGTTCGGCCGGTGGTCGTCCTAACATTCCATTGTCTTCGATAGAGCGGAAACCCTGATCATACATGTATTTTATCTGGTCGAGGAAATCACCGCCGGCACTGTTTTTAAACATGCCATCATGCGGGCCATAGTTCATGTTAAAGGGTTTTCCTTTTACATCGTTATTGTTGTTGCCTGCTGCAGCCTGCGCAGTATTGCCAATACTGCCAAGTGTCAGTGCAGAAATGCCGGCCAGCGTGCCGTTTTGCAGGAATTTTCTTCTTTCCATAACGTTAGGTTGATTGTGTAATGACAGATGGTTAAATTAATAGGTTTTGCAAGGAAATGCTAATTTTCATGAAAAATTTTCAATTCATCAGCCTTTTTTCGCACTCATAAAAAAATATTGTATTCCAGATTAGTTTTTTTTAGATTCACCCACTTATATTTTCAATCACGTTAGATGACAAAACAGTATGTGACCTTACTGCTGAGTGGATTATTCAGTCAGGTAGTAGTAGCGCAATCAAGCCAGGCGTTCGAAGCCTATAGCCAGCAAATTCCAGGCACCGATGTTCAATTTAAGATGGTAGCCATTAAAGGAGGCAGTTTCAAACTGGGCAGCCCCGATAATGAAAAAGGCCGGAACAAAGATGAAGGCCCCGCGAAGAATGTACAGATCTCTGACTTCTGGATGGGAGCTACTGAAGTGACTTTCGACGAATATGATATTTATTCAGACGCAGAAAAAGATAAAACACCGGTACCCGATGGCATGACCCGCCCAAGCCCGCCATATATTGATCTTACCCTGGGAATGGGTAAAGCAGGTGGTTTTCCGGCCAATAGTATGAGCCAATATGCCGCGCTGATGTACTGCAAATGGCTGTATATCAAAACCGGTATATTCTATCGCCTGCCCACTGCGGCAGAATGGGAATATGCCTGCAGAGCCGGTGCCGCCACGGCCTATCCTTTTGGAGCAGATGCGTCCCAACTGAAAGACTATGCCTGGTTTAAAGGAAACAGTGATCAGAAATACCATAAAGTAGGACAGCTGAAACCCAATGCGTGGGGATTATACGATATGCTCGGCAACGTAGAAGAATGGACAATGGACCAATACGAGGAAACTGGCGTAGCCACTGCAAAAGATCAGGACCCCTGGACAGTGCCTACGGCAAAAACACCCAGACTGCTGAAAGGTGGTAGCTTCCAGGACGAAGCGCCGTTGCTCCGCAGCGCTGCCCGTTTAAAATCAGATCCCATCTGGAATCGCCGGGATCCGCAAATTCCGAAAAGCTCCTGGTGGAACGCCGATGCCCCCTTTGTTGGCTTCAGAATAGTAAGACCCGTAAAACAACCAACAGCCGCAGAAGCAGAACAGTTTTTTGAAGATATGATCGCGAAATATAAAGGTGCACGCTAGAAAGACGAAACATCCAAACATCTAAAAAATCTTATTCATTTATGGACAACGACAAAAAATTCCACGGAGAAGGCCGCCGCGAATTCGTAAAGCAAACATCTTTGCTTGCGGGTGGACTGTTGGCAATGCCTCTCTTATCGAAAGCAAACTTTTTCTCCGGATCATCCGATGTAATCAAAATTGCGCTGATCGGTTGTGGTGGCCGTGGTACAGGCGCTGCTACACAAGCCCTGAGCACTAAAGAAAACGTGCAACTGGTAGCGATGGCAGATGCTTTCCCCGACAGACTGCACGACAGCTACGCTAATATTAAAGAAGCTCTGGGCGATAAAGCCAGCCGCGTAAATGTTCCGGAAGGCAATAAGTTCATTGGCTTCGACGCATACAAAGAGGCCATCGCATTGGCTGATGTAGTAATACTGGCTACCCCTCCGGGTTTCAGGCCTATTCATTTTGAAGAAGCCATCCGTCAGGGTAAACATGTGTTTATGGAAAAGCCGGTAGCTACAGATCCTGCAGGTATTAAAAAAGTGCTGGAAGCCGCAGCCGTGGCTAAAACTAAAAAGCTGAACGTAGTAGTAGGTTTACAACGCCGCTACCAGAATTCATACCGTGAACTGTACAAACGCTATAAAGATGGTATCATCGGCGACATGGTGTCTGCACAGGTATGGTGGAATCAGGGCGCGTTGTGGGTGAAACCACGTAAACCTGAATATACAGAGATGGAGTACCAAATGCGTAATTGGTACTACTTCAACTGGCTGTGTGGCGATCATATCGTAGAACAACATATCCACAATATTGACGTAGGTAACTGGTTTATGGGGGCTACTCCTGTAACTGCAGGAGGAATGGGCGGACGCGCTGTACGTACCGGTAAAGAGTACGGTGAAATTTATGATCACCACTACGTAGAGTACCGCTATGCCAATGGGGTAGTGATGAACAGCCAGTGCCGCCACTGGAAAGATGCACCGAGTAAAGTAGACGAGGAAATTGTAGGTACCAAAGGCCGCATCTTCTGTGATAAAGCCCAGATCGTGGATCACAAAGGAAAAGTCCTGTACCAGTTTGATAAGAAAAATGAAAACAACCCTTATCAGACAGAACACGACGAACTGTTTGCCGCTATCGCCAAAGGAGAATACAAATTTGCAGATGCAGAAAGAGGCGCACAAACAACGCTGACTGCCATCGTAGGCCGTTTGGCTACTTATTCCGGTCAGGTCATCGACTGGAATGTAGCGCTGAACTCCGGTCTGGACCTGCATCCTAAAACATATTCATTTGATGCTCAGCCGCCAGTAATGCCGGATGCATCTGGTAATTATGCTTATGCGAAACCAGGCATTACTAAATACTTTACCTGATAAGAAAGAATTACGAATTACAAATTACGAATTACGGATTTGTGGGGAGACTGTCTGCTATTATCTTCCCATAAATCCGTAATTCGTAATTTGTAATTCGTAATTCTTATTCCGTAATTTCCTGCCATGAAAAGAACTCTCCTCGTAATAACGGCGCTATTTTCATTAGCATCAGCTACCGCACAGGTAGCAGCTATCAAAAAATGGGCAGCGTCGGAATTGTTACACAGAGCACCTATGGAGCAGGCCCATGTAGGCATCTGCATTTATGAACCCGCCACCGGCAAATACTGGTATCAGTACCAGGACAATAAATTCTTTACGCCCGCTTCAAATATGAAGCTCTTCTCCCTGTACGCAGGGTTGAAGCTATTGGGAGATTCTCTGCCCGCAGTCCGCTACTACGAAAACGATACCGCCCTGTTTATTAAGGGAATGGGCGACCCGTCGTTTCTGCATCCGGACTATGCCTACCAGCCGCTGCTCCAGCTGCTGCAACAAACCAATAAAAAAATTTACCTGGTGCCAGGTGTAAATACCAATCTGCGCTACGGATCCGGCTGGGCATGGAACGATTATGCAGATGATTATCAGCCGGAACTCAATGAGTTTCCGATGTA
>NZ_DATCVJ010000105.1:0-7972 GCF_036566945.1 Chitinophaga sp.
AACTGATATCTATACAGGCATTGCTAATCAGGCCCGTTCCGTGTTTAAAATCGTTTTCCACAAAGGGAATGAGCAACATGGGTTCTATTTCATAAGTACTGTCCGCTGCCTCCAGGGACACATTGATGGCCACATTTTTGCCAAACCGCTGCTGTTGCAGGTCTATATAGCTTTGCAGGTATTCTGTTTCTTTTTGTAAGGGCACCTTATCTTCATCTGCTTCGTACAACATATACCGCATGAGCGACGACAACTTGATCAGCGAAGGCTCCAGCACATCTGATTTTTTGCGGGCCAGTGATACCATGTTATTCAGTACATTAAACATAAAGTGCGGGCTCACCTGGGAACGCAGTAATGATAACTCTGTTTTCAGGTTTTCATTTTCCCGGGCGCTGATTTTTCTTTCCTGTTTCATCTTATCAACAATCATCTGAAAGGCCGTACTGGCACAGAGGACAAAGAAAACAGTGAAGACGGTAAACAGGATTACGGGTTTTATATCTATCGTATGCGACTGCAGGAAAAAGTTCTCAAACAAATATCTGGCGATAAACATAAAAATAAAAGCACTCAGGATATATAAGGTGTATTCAAAAAAGCGCTTTTTGTATACCATCTTCGGAATAAATACCCAGGCATTCAGGTAAAAGAAAACGATGAGTGCCAGGTAGGTAAAGTATTGATAATAGGTCCAGGCCTGTTTATCATTCATGTGTTCCTTTTCCCAGTTGTCGTTGGTAGGGTGCAACAGGTAGGGCAAAGAGAAAAATATCAGCCATGCTACTACATGCCTGGCAATGACTGCCCATTTCCGGAAGTACCATTCTTCTTTCATGCCGCCAATTTAGTCATTTCTATAATTGTCGTGAAAAAGGTTGCGACCAACCTTAATAATTATACGACCAACAGATAATGGCATTCAATTATGCTGTAATTTTGCCCCGAATTCCTGATTACCTCATTTTCCCTAAATTCTGGTATATGGCTACTGCTGATATTACCCGTAAAATTGCCTGGAAAGACTTAACCCGCCTGTCTGTCCGGGAAATGCTCATCGAAAATAATATTTCTATTCCCTGGGCGCTGGGCTCCTGGGTATTGGCCTGGTACGGGCATTATCTGTTGGCGCTGCCGTTTTCGGCCATCTTTTTCCTAACTGCCCTGCGACAGGTACATAATGGTTTTCATCAGTCGCTCGGTACCAATAAACAACTGACCTGGTTTACCTTATTTTCCAACAGCATTTTAATGATGGCATCTATTCATGCGGTGAAATTTAATCACATCCGCCATCATAAATATTGTTTATCGGAAGAAGATTATGAAGGTAAGTCGGCCGGCATGAGCGCACTGGGCGCCATTTTTTACGGACCTAAGCATATGTGGCTGATCCACCGTGTTACCTGGCAGCTGGGCAATAAGAACTATCGACGTAATATGTTGCTGGAACTGGGCGCCATTGCTGTGTTTACAGGGTTGGTATTTTACTTCCAGGTATATTTCCTGATGTATCATATTGCCATGATGATCATCGGGGAGCTGATGATGGCATTTTTTGCCGTGTGGAGCGTACATCATGATTGTGATCATGATACGATTGCCAGAACTCAACGTACCGGATGGAAAAACACGATCACTTTCAGCATGTTTTATCATCTGGAACATCACCTGTTTCCGGCCGTACCCACTATAAAATTACCAGAGCTGTGTAAACGTATTGATGCGGCATTGCCGGAACTCGAAAAGAAGAAAACGTTTTGATGGAGCATAAGGCATAAAGCGTAAAGCAAAAAGCCATTGAAGCGAATGACATGACCGGAAAAATAATATCCGTATTAATCACCCGCTTCAATGGCTTTTTGCTTTATGCTTTATGCCTTTCGCTGGCTGCGTGCAGCTCCTGTATTCTCGCAGGGCCTGTGATCACATTTGCCCGCAGGTCGCTGAGAATAGAGTATAATCCGAAATAAGTGCGGTTAATATAAAGACTATGCCTGGAGCCGCGGGCTACTTTAGAATCGCGGATTTCCTTCATGTTGTACAGTTCATCCATGTAGGCATATATTTCATTGAAATACACCTCATTGCCAAAGTCAAAGGTTTCCAGTGTAAATGGTAAGGTGAGCAGATCAATCATATGTTGGAAAAGGCCGGAGAAAAATTCCACCTCTTTAGGTGTATCTGATGGATGGATCATTTCCAGGTTGGTATAGATCTCATGCCGGCGTTTTTCATCTTTCAACACTTCCTTATCTACCAGCAGGAAATAGTTGATATAAAAATCTTCGGGTATTTCTTTCACACAACCAAAATCAAAGATGCCTACGCTGCCATCGGGGCGCATTAAAAAGTTGCCGGGATGTGGATCTGCGTGTACCTGTTTCAGGCTGTGTACCTGGAACTGGTAGAAGTCCCATAATGCCTGTCCTATTTTGTCGCGTACTTCCTGGGAGGGGTTGGTGAGTAAAAATTCCTTGAGATGTTGTCCATCCAGCCAGTCCATGGTAATGATGCGGTCGGACGACATCTCCGGGTAGTAACCGGGAAACATCAGGTTGGGAATATGCGCACATGCCCGGGAAAGGTCCATGGAGCGGCGGAGTTCCAGTTTATAATCTGTTTCTTCCAGCAGCTTACTTTCTATTTCATCAAAGTATTTGTCCATATCCACTTCGTTCATCCCCACAATGCGGATAGCAAATGGTTTTACGATACGCAGGTCTGATTTCACGCTGTTGGCTACGCCGGGGTATTGAATTTTTACCGCCAGTGTTTTCCCATTTTTGGTGGCTTTATGTACCTGCCCTATGGAAGCGGCATTGGAGGCCTGCATTTCAAAGGTATCGTATAGCTGTGAGGGTGATTTTCCCAGTGTTTTTACAAAAGTATTTACAACGAGCGGACCACTTAATGGTGGCGCGCTGTATTGCGACATCGCAAATTTTTCGGTATAGGCTTTTGGGAGCATTCCTTTGTCCATACTAAGCATCTGCGCCACTTTCAGCGCACTGCCTTTCAGGTTGCTCAGGGTATCATAAATATCAGCGGCATTGTCCTGATGTAGCTCTTCTTTGGTGGTAGAAGGGTCCATCAGTTTGCGTGTGTAATGTTTGATATAATTGGTACCTACCTTAAGTCCGGTCGTAACGAATTTGCCTGCCCTTTCCACCTTGGTGGTGGGTATATTGGATTGCTCTTTCATGGTGCTTATTTCCGCGTAAATATAAATTTCCCGAAGTCCAGCAAGCTATCCAGTGTATTGGATTTGATGAGCTGGAAACTGAGGTTGACTGCTTTTTCAATGGCAGCATCTGTCATTTCAAACTGGTTGCTGGTATCGTCCAGCCAGTATTTGAGTACAAACATGGCCTGCAGCCAGAATCCGTGCACGTATTGATCCGAGATATATTTTCTTTCCTTGATTTCGCTGGACTGGTAGCCTTCTTTTACCAGGTCGCTTACATAGCTGTTGAAAGCCTGACGGAATGTTTCCAGCTTATTGCGGTAAAAATCAGGTAAGCGGAAGTGTTTGCGTTGCAGGAGCAGATAGCTGCGGTCTTCTTTCAGTTTCTGCACCCAGAGGAAATAAAATGCCAGCAACTTTTCCTGTGCATTGTATTGCTGGTAAATATCATCTGCCTGCAGTTGTTCCAGGGTTTGTTGGAAAATCGCTAACCAGATGTCTTTTTCTACCGCTTCCAGCGAACTATATTGCTCGTAAAAGCTGGCTTCTGTGATGTCTACAATTTTGCAGAGTGCATAAACAGATACAGGTGCTTTGCCGTTTTCCAGCCAGTACACTTTGTAAGCGTTGCGGATGAGCTGTTTGTCCATGAGAAAAAGTTTTACTATTGTTGAAATAGCCCGCCCGGAGCGGGTTACCGGAGGTTAATAATTACGGGTATACAAATTTACGTCATGCAGGGTTATAAACCCTTTTTTATAATGCCAGAAAATGTTAAAATCTCGCCTTGAAAAGAGTATGAAATAAAGCCCCTGAAAAATGAGTTTTTGGTATTTAGAAAATAAATATATCTTTGCACCCGAATTCCTTATTCTTCATTTTTAAAATTACAAGGAATCATGACAGAACGTACTCACATATCGCCCCTTTCGCTCCTTGCCTGATCAGGCAAACGCAGTGTTTTTACTTTTGCATAAGCTGGAGTTATAAAGACATGGATGTTATACAGCATTGTATACGCCCGGATCTTCTATACACGTGTATTTATCAGCATCACTGATAATGTACACGACAGCTGCAGGCTGCCGTATCGTAATATAGGTATCACTTTTAGGGATACCTGTTACGGGATCGCTGTTATCGTATATGCATTTCCGTTATTGCCTTCGTTTGTCCGTATACAGCCACCACGAAAGACAGTTCCCATCGCGGGAACAAATTCTCAGAATCATTATAACATCATTACACAAACAACCATGTTTGTGCGGGCGTTGTGCGCGCTGTAAAGTCACACAACGTTCAATATATTTCCATTTATGGGCAGCATAAAAACAAAAGAACTTAGTAAAATAGGTTATACAAATGACCAGGCAAGAAGCCTCGTCATCAATATCATCTCCCGGCATTTTAAGCATCACAGCAAGCCGGAGATCATACAGTTATTAACAAACATAAAAGCCGACCCGGCTAAATACCGGGCGGATGACATCCTTGGTAAAATAGCGGACACCTTTATGGATGAACCAGTGGAATGTAACTTCCAGTCGTACGAATTGCTGGAAAAAACAGGCCAGCTGAAAGTCTACGGGGCCAAAGAAATAGAGCGTTCGGCCAAGCAACAAATGGAGCTGGCCATGTCTTTACCCGTTACGGTGCAGGGGGCTTTAATGCCGGATGCACATACCGGATACGGACTGCCAATAGGTGGCGTATTAGCCACGCAAAATGCCGTGCTGCCATTTGCTGTAGGGGTAGATATTGGTTGTCGCATGGCGCTCACGATCCTGGATGAAGGAGAGAGCTTTTTGAAACGCTTCTCCCACCAGGTAAAAGTAGCGATGAAAGAATACACGCACTTTGGTATGGAAGGCGGACTGGAATTTTCACAGGAACATGCCGTATTGGATAGCCCGGTGTTTCAGTCTACCGAACTGTTGAAAAAATTACAGGCCAAAGCAGCGCGGCAACTGGGTTCTTCCGGCAGCGGCAACCACTTCGTAGAGTTTGGATTAATCGATCTGCACGAAGACAATGCGTTACAATTACCAGCAAAAAAATACCTGGCATTGTTGTCACATTCCGGTAGTCGCGGACTGGGCGCTAACATTGCACAGCACTATACCCGCATTGCTATGGATACCTGCAAATTGCCCCGCTCTGCGCAGCAACTTGCATGGCTGGATATGAACAGTGAAGCCGGGCAGGAATATTGGTTGTCGATGAACCTGGCGGGCGATTATGCCAAAGCCTGTCATGACCGCATCCATGCCAACCTGACGAAAGCACTGGGGTTACAGGCACTCGCGAAAGTAGAAAACCATCACAACTTTGCCTGGGAAGATACCCTGGCAGATGGCCGCTCTGTGATCATTCACCGCAAAGGTGCTACTCCCGCACATGCCGGAGAAATGGGGATCATCCCTGGCAGCATGTGTACGGCCGCCTACCTGGTAATGGGCAAAGGAGTGGACAACGCTTTATACTCTGCCTCTCATGGCGCCGGCAGAGCCATGAGTCGTAAAAGAGCCAAAGAAAATATGACCGTATCCGGTTTAAGGAAAATGCTGGCCAGTGCAGGGGTAACCCTGATTGGTGGCAGCGTGGAAGAAAATCCGCTGGCGTATAAAGACATAGAACAGGTCATCGGCGCACAGCAGGAATTAGTAGAGATACAAGGCCGGTTCATGCCAGCCATCGTAAGAATGAATAAAGATTAAGTATATGGAACAAATCATTATACAGATCAGCTCCGGCCGCGGCCCTGCAGAATGTTGCAGGGTAGTAGCCCGGGTGCAGGAACTCATCATCAAACAAGCCAGAGCAGCAGATATCAGCATACAGGTACTCGAAAATATAAAAGGTGATATCAATGGTACACTGTTATCCGCTACGCTGTTGGCAAAAGGTCAGCACCTCTCCGCTTTCCTCAAAGAGTGGGAAGGTACGGTACAGTGGATTGCCCAAAGTCCTTACCGCAAATTTCATAAACGCAAAAATTGGTTTGTAGGCGTTTCGGTATTCGACGTGAAAAAACAATTGCAGTGGAATCCCAAAGATGTAACGCTGGAAACCTGTCGTGCTGCCGGTCCCGGCGGTCAACATGTGAATAAAGTAGAAACCGCCGTTCGCGGTACACACCGGCCCAGCGGGTTGCAGGTGCTGGCTATGGATAGCCGCTCACAGTTGCAGAATAAACAGTTATGCCTGGAACGACTGGAAGCGAAATTTATGGCGTGGCAAACGGGTGTGCTGGTGAGTCAGCAGCAGGACCAGTGGCAGGAACATAATGAGCTGGAAAGAGGGTTGGCCGTGAAGGTGATAAAGGAGCGGTTGTAAGTGGAGAAGGAATGCCCCGGTGAGTTTGCATTGGGGCGTTTATTCATCTTCAGATTTTACCTAATAATACATCCATGGTTTGAAGCAGTTTTTTTGTGTTAAAGCCATTTTTTTGGAAGGCCCGGAAGGGAGTGAAAGAATAGCGTAAACCTTATGGCATTAAAAAAGCCCAATTTATCGGGCTCCTGTTTATACTTGTTTTTCAAGACATTGCTTGAGCATTTTTTTGAAACTCATCGTCCGTTATATTGCTCTTTTCCGATTTATCATAAACAGATAAAACATATACCGTTTTGTCTATAATGACTACTTTAACAATTACACGGGCACCGTCTCTTTTTCCAGATTTCTTGTCCGATATTTTCATTCTTATTTTATAGCAATCTTTCCCCAAAGATTGATTACCGGTTATCGGATCTGCCTTGAGCTTTTTCTGAAGTTCATAGAAATCGTTTTTTATATTGGGGTATTTTTTCTTTAAATCGGTAGCTTCTTTGACAAATAATGTAGTGGTCAAAATATTATAAGTCCCGGAGGAACTCATCGAATGTGTGGGCTGTTTTACGTCCGGCGTGAATTTCTTTTGCTTCATTCAGGCTGTGCATTATTTTATTAACTCGCCTTTTGGCTTTCAATCTAACAATGCACCTTTTGATCCAATTGGGAGCCGGATCCGGAGAAGAATTTTTTACAGCCTTCCCTGGCCTAACACCTTTGACCTTTAAGTCAAGTACATGTGCCATAAATAAACAATTAGAGGAATTAATAACTTAACGAATCAAGCGTGAAAAAAAGAAGAATCAAGACCAGTTAATATTGGGTATAAATCTTATTGTAGTTTAAGTCGCACAACAGATATACAACCATTACGTACAAAAATACCACAAATAGTGAACAAAAAGGGAGCAAAAGACTAAAAAAATTCGCACTCAGAGTCTATTTTCGTTAGTAAAATTCCTTGTTATTTCTTTTATTTCATTGATGATTAATATATTTAAGCATATCTATTTATTGTAATTGTTATGACTATTTTAGAGAAAAACTCCCATTTATCAGAAAGTCAGGGGTTTCTTCTACGGTCGTTTTTATTTGGTAATAATTCAACACACTCGTTTATAATAAAAGAAGTTGCCTGCGTCTGAATTATTATCTGATACAAACATGATTAATAACTTAAGACTATTTTTATTAATCATGTTCGTATCAGATAATACCGTTCTTTGATTGATAAGTACCATTTACAATGGAATTTTTTAGCTGTTTTAGAAAGAATATTTATAGAAATGATTTAACCCTTACTTTCCCCCGCTTTTTCACTATTTTCACATCCAACGCCGCCTATCAACCAATTACAACACGTGGAGGAACTCAGTGATATAGCACTATTACAAAGACTACAACAGGCCGACGAAGCGGCCTACACCGAAATATTTCACCGATACTGGGAAA
>NZ_DATCVJ010000106.1:0-2278 GCF_036566945.1 Chitinophaga sp.
CTGCTGTGCAATTTTCTCGTCATCAAGAAACGCAAACTTGTCTCCGCGCACCGTAATACGTTGATTAATACCGGGTTTGCTGTTAAGGTCATAATATTCGCAGAGATCATACTGGTGTAATATTTCATACACCATTTTGCAGCCCTGACAGCAGAAAATTTTGTCCTGCAGCATTATATCCTTATCAGGACAGTTTTCCCCGCAATGAAAGCAGGTACTTTTTGTATGGGTAGGCGAAGAAACATTCATTAGTCAATAATTGCGTTATTAATATCGTGTTGGGTAATGACCACGGTATGGCCTGGAATGGCAGCTGGATAAAGGATATTCTGCGCTACGTATATCCATTGGTGTAATAGCTGCTCCGTGATAAAAATGTCACTTACACATAATTTATAGGTGGTACTCCAGTGTTCCTGTAGCTGGTAGTTGGCGGAAATTTGCCGGAGTTTTTGCAGCACGGCGGTTTGCTGAATAGGCAAGTGGAATTTGTTGGCGATAACATCGCACAGGCTTCCGAGGGGTAATTCATGGAAGTTGATGATGGAATAAGCGAACATGAAGCGGATATTTTATACAGATACAAAAGTACCGGTAGCCGCAACGGGGGGCAATGATAAGCGTCAAGGGAGAATATGATAAATATCACTTTAGCACGTGGCTGGAGCGAATTTTGTCTTTGCCCAGGATTATACTGATTATACTGATTTTCAGGATTTTGTTCTTATGAGTTTTTGATTTTTAAAGACAAGCGAAGATGAATGCGAATATCCGCTCCCCATCTTGTCAATCTTCAGCCGGGTAAAAATATTTTGGAAATCAGTATAATCCTGGGTAAAGACAAAAATTCTAGTCCTGCAGATTGGCTGTTCTGATAATTTCGGGGAGATCGAGCAGGCGGATTTTTTTGCCTTCCAGTTCTATCATGCCGTCTTTCTTAAATTCGGAGAGCAGGCGTATGGCAGATTCGGTGGCGGTGCCTACCAGGTTGGCGATTTCATCGCGGGAAAGGCGTACGCTGAGGGTATGACCATCTTCTTCGAGGCCATAGGTTTCTTTGATGAAGAGTAAAGTTTCTGCGAGTCGTTCTCTTACCGGCTTTTGGGCCAGGTGGGTGATTTTCAGTTCTGCTTTGCGTAGTTCACTAGATAAGATGCGCATCATTTCAAAAGAAAGGGAAGCATCTTTCTGGAGAATACTGAGAAACAGGTCTTTAGGAATGAAGCAGATAGAAGAGTCTTCCAGGGCGGTGGCCGTAGCGGTATATCTTTCGTTACTCAGCAATGCTTTATAACCCATAATATCGCCGGCTTTGATGAGGCGTACAATTTGTTCGCGGCCATCATCACCACTATGAGAGAGCTTAATTTTACCGTCGTTGATACAATATACGCCGAAAGGATAAGCGCCTTCATGGAAGATCACCTGTCCCTTTTTGTATATAGAGCACACCTTTGCCTCTGAAATTTGTTCCAGATTGCACTGTTCCGCTTTGCAGAATATTGAAGAGAAACGATCCTTACAGTGTTGGCACGAAGGATTGTGGAACGATGTAGCCATAATCAATTTGCAAAAGTACTAATTTACGGCTCCTTAACCAAAGCAAAAGTATTCGTGGCGCTTAATTATTATATTATTTATAAACCATATGAAGTCCTGACCCGCTTTACTCCGGAAGGAAATAAAGCCTGTCTGGCAGATTATTTCAAAGTGCCGTCGGACGTGTACCCGGTGGGCCGGCTGGATTACGACAGCGAGGGTCTGCTGATTCTCACAAACGACAAAGCGCTGAATCAGCAGTTGTTGCTGCCACAACATGCGCATGAAAGAGAGTACTGGGTACAGGTAGATGGGGCGGTAACGCCGGAAGCAGTGCTGCAATTACAGGCAGGTGTGCAAATCAATGTGGACGGTAAGTTATATCGTACCAAACGTTGCATCGCTGAAATATTCCCGGAGGAGCCATTGCTGCCGCCCCGCAACCCGCCTATCCGTTTCCGTAAAAGCATCCCTGCTCCCTGGATCCGGATGGTACTGGGAGAAGGGAAAAACCGTCAGGTAAGACGAATGACCGCTGCTGTTGGATTTCCTACGTTGAGGCTTGTCCGTTATCGTATGGAAGATATTACCGTTGCCGGCATGCAACCCGGAGATATGGTGCAGTTAAGCAGGGAGGAGATTTATAAGAAATTGAACCTGAAAGCATAAGGCAAAAAGCAAAAAGCCATCGGAGCGATTTTTTGTCTTACTCAGGATTATACTGATTTAGATGATTTTC
>NZ_DATCVJ010000107.1:0-8550 GCF_036566945.1 Chitinophaga sp.
CGTCAGTGGACACCTGAAATAAAAATAAAATTAAATATAAATGTTCGCTGATAATAGCTGCTATTTCTTCTAACATAAATTAAAAAAAAACGCTATGAAATTGAAAAGAATAATTGGAAACGGATTGCTATTAGCCATCCCAATTGGAACAATACTATATATTTTCATTAAACTGCTTAACATGCTGATTCATGTTATCAGTCCGATTGCGACGAACCTGGGTATACAAAAAATGCTGGGTGAGCTTACACTTACCATTCTCGCCGTTTTCCTCATCTTATTAATCATTGTGCTGCTCGGCCTACTAATGCAAATAAATAGTGTTGCCGGCATCGGCAAAAAAATGGAAGACATCGCATTCCGGATCTTCCCCTCATTAAATCAGGTAAAATTACTGGCTGCTGAAAAACTGGACTTCGACAGTCAGAGTACCAATTGGAAATCTGTGCTTATTTATTTCGAGGAAAAATATAGTCCGGCTTTTCTAGTAGAAGAAAAAGATGATCTCCAAACATTCTTCGTCATGAAAGGTACTACACTGGAAGATGGCGAAATACTCATCACCACAAAAAAATCAGTAACACTCATTGAGATTTCTTCTGTTCAGTTACATCAATATTGCCGGCAGTTTGGAAAAGGCTTCCTGCCACTCATTCCAAGCGCTACGTCAAAATAAACAGATGCTTAAACATTTCATTTTATAAACAGTATTATCGTTTTAATTTATGAAAGCTACTTATATCCTTATCATTCATATGCTACTTGCCTGCCAGGTTTTTGCCCAGGAAGAAAAAAAGGAAGAAAAAAAGAATGAAATAGCTGTTGTAATGGGCCACGCGCATGTCACTGAAAGTATCGATGAAAATGGTAAACGAAAATGGCTGGTAGCTGCAGCCTGGGGACTGGATTACACTTATCATATCAATAAAAAATGGGGAATAGGTTTACACAATGATATTCTTTTGGAAGACTTCACGATAGAGGCTGAGGAAAAAATTGAAAGGAATTATCCGATATCAAGTTGCATCATTGGCTCATTCATGCCCATTGAAAAGCTGTCTATTATTGTAGGAGCCGGAGGTGAGTTTGCGAGTGAAGGAAATTACTTCCTTTGCAGATTGGGAGTAGAATATGGCATTGAGTTGCCAAAAAATTGGGAACTGAGCCCCAGTTTTACATACGATAATAAAATTAACGCCTATAATACCTGGCTGCTGGGCATAGGGATTGGCAAAAAGTTTTAGCAGATGAAAAAAGGGCTCCGGTATTACCAGAGCCCTTGAATGTTTCTTGTTTTCCTACGCTGGTATTATCCAGTTCAGGTACTAAGAGTGTGATCTCAGGCTTGTTTTATCAAACCACCCCTTTTAAGAAACTTTCACAAATACTTGCGAAAAAAATCATGCCGGCTTTCCCATCCCATCAGCACAGTTTGCAGGACTGTTTACTCGTATGGCGGAGTGCGAACGGGCATCGGCAGATCTTTTATTCCCATTCTCTTTTTCAATTGCTGAATTGAATCCAGGTGCTTATATAACATCGGCAAATTAGCAGCGGCAAATGCTTTGATATCACTATCAGTGGCTTTATCCGCTGCCTTTTGGAATTCCTTAATATCCTTCTTGTGGTCATCGACCATCATGTTGATATAAGCTTTATCAAACTCAAATCCTTTCTTCTTCTGTAACTTTTCTTTATCCTTTTGCTGACTGGAAGATATGGAGTCCGGGAGCGTTATGTTTTTAGACATGGCTAATGCTTTTAACTTCTCTCCTCCTGCCCCATGATCATTCACCATCAGGTCTCCAAATGCCTTCACCTGTTGATTCTGTGAATTAGTCTGCGCCAATTGTCCCAGTTGAACTTCCATCATTCCGCCACTAGCTGCATCTACCAGAAAATCAGCATCTTCTTTAGACGGTATTGCCCTGGCTGAGGCATCAGGTAGCTTATTCATGCTATCAATGCTGGCATTATTTACTTCTTCCGCATTTTTTTTACTGTCGGTAGTTCCGCTATTACAGCTTAAGAGAAAGAACGCAAGCGTAAGACAATAATAAAATGAGTTTTTCATAATACCTCCTTTTTCAGACCAGGCCCAAAACTTGTGCCACCGGAGTAGGTAAGCATTTATTTTACCGACCTCTGTCTCTTGCCATGGCATGTGAATTGCAAAATCCATTATACAACCGGTCCAGCGTGATAAACGTAAAAAACAGCAAGCACAAGAGCTAGCCATAAGTTGAAATAACATAAGCGAAAAGCAACGTAGAAATTAATACCGCTATTGAGAAATTAATTCTATACAATCACACAAATGCCTGTTGCTGCTATTGAAAACTATTCTATGCAATTGAAGCGTCCGGCATCTGCTAAAACAGCTATTATGTCAAACAGTGTATCAAAGAAGTTTAAACATAACCAGATTATGGTAAATGGAATTTCAACTCATCTGATTGAAATTGGGAATAAAGACAAACAACCTGTTTTATTTCTCCACGGGTACCCTGAAAACTGGATGGAATTTGAGCAGGTCATGATTCTGCTGCAAGAGGAGTACTATCTCCTGGCAATCGACTTACCGGGTATAGGTAAAACAGAAGAAATAACGGCAACGGATAAACGAACTATAGCCGATTTTGTGAAAGCGTTAATTGAAATTTTGGCGTTAAAAGACGTTGTGCTGGTTGGTCATGATGTGGGAGGAATGATCAGTTATGCTTTCATCAGGCACTTCTCCCGGTATTTATCGAAGGCTGTAATTATTTGTACAGCCATTCCGGGTGTAGCTCCCTGGGAGGATGTAAAAAGAAATCCCTACATATGGCATTTTGCCTTTTTCGCTGTACCGGAGCTGCCCGAAAAACTTATACAAGGAAAACAAAACCTGCTTTTCGACTACTTCTATAATACAATATCCGCAAATAAAGATGCTATCAGTACTGACAAAAGAAAACGCTATTCAGCAGCTTACAGCTCCCCTGTGGCCTTAAGTACGAGCCTGGGATGGTACCGTTCTTTTTACCAGGATGAAAAGGAGAATGCTAAAAATACTACGGTTGAAATACCCGTGTTGTATTTAAAGGGAGCAAAGGACTCCGGAAATATAGATGACTATATGGAAGGATTTAAGGCCAGTGGCCTGACCAACATAAGAGGCGTAAAAATTGCTGAGAGTGGTCATTTCGCGCCGGAAGAACAACCTGAAACAGTGTCAAAAGCAATTGCCGGCTTTATCAAAGAATCCTAACAAAAGCTCGCCGCCAGTTACTATTTTCCCGGCAGCGCATCTATACATTGATCTATTTTCTTCGTTAGCTTCTCTGCACCAAAATGATTCACATGATCAGCATCATAAAAATCGCCGGCCGTAAAGGTGGTATCCTGCAGAAAATTAACATAAAAAACTCCCGGATTATTTTTCTGCGCATCTTCACAAACCTTTTGTGTATTGGCCCATTGCTGCCTGTTCATATGGCGCACATACGTAGCATATCCCGGCGGCGTGTAAAGCAGCAGTTGGACATTATGTTCTTTCGAAAAAGTTATTATTTTCCTCAACGACGCCATATTCTCTTCAAATATTTTTGCGGTAGCAGGTGTGCGCTCAAAAGTATGTCTCTTGGCCGCGGCGGCCCCACTCAACTCCAAATCCGGCTGTTCCTCATGTGTATAAGGTATTCTCCAGCCCAGGTCATCGCAGCCCCTTTCCGGTTCGTGCTTTTTATAATACTTCTTTAACCTGGTAAAATTAACATCCAGCCGGCTACTAAGCATTTCTGTATAATCTGCCGGAACAACCGACGTATGCAGTTGATAGTGGATCAAATAGTTCCTTATACGCCATGCTTCAATCCCTGTGGACAGCGTGGTATATAAACTAAAATAAGAAACCGGAACTACCAGGTATTTTAAATCGGCCCATTGATATTTCTCCAGGATAGCCTCATCATAATCCAGGCTTTGAGATACATAGGCAGCATTGAAACTTTTACGATGTATAAACTGTGGATTCATACCAAAAAAGGCATGAGAGCTGCCTAAAAAAAGTACTTCTACTTTGTTGGAATGCTGTTCCAGATAGTCATTTTTATAAGAATAATCATTGGGGATATGCCGCAATAATAATTCTCCTGTTATTCCCAAAACGAAAACAGGTAATAAAAATAGTAATACGGATCTGATAAATTTATTCATGTCTAAAACTGGAAGTAAATAAACTGCTGCTCTGTTCCTGCGAAATAAAATATGGCGGCGAGTATGGCATAATAGGCCATCCAGCGAACCGGCCGCGGGCTGCTCAGGCCCAAACGTGCAATGGCGTAAGGTTGCTCTCTCCCCCACCACTCGATCAGCATAAAAACAATTATGAGGATCATCACGTTAGCCGGCGTCACTTCCGGTACTGTAAACAGGGACCGGGAAAATATTTTCCGGATGTATTCCCATGCCTGGTTAATATTGGCTGCCCGGAAAACGATCCAGGCCAGCGTTGTTAACAGGAAAGTACGGAACATGGCCCCGGCTTCTCTGATGGTGGGCAAAAATCTGCCTTGCGCTACGATCTCCAGGTGATGCCTGTTTTTACCGGATATAATCAGCGGCATAATAAACAACGCATTCAGCGCTCCCCAAACAATAAATGTCCAGTTCGCCCCGTGCCAGAAACCACTCACTAAAAAAATAATAAACGTATTCCTGATCCTGCTCCACATCCCACCCTTGCTTCCACCCAATGGAATGTATAAATAGTCCCGGAACCAGGTAGATAACGAAATATGCCAGCGCCGCCAGAACTCCGCAATATCCCTGGAGAAATATGGAAACGCAAAATTCCGCAGCAGTTCTATCCCAAACAATCGCGCAGTGCCCAATGCAATATCAGAATAGCCTGAAAAGTCACAATAGATCTGGAAAGTAAAAAATAATGCTCCAACCAGCAGTGTGGACCCGTGGTAGTCTGCCGGATGATTAAAAATCATATTGGCATAACTGGCACAGTTATCGGCAATCACCACCTTCTTAAAAAGTCCCCATAAAATCTGTTTTAACCCATCGGTCATTTGAGCCCGGTCGAATCGTCGCCTTTGTTGCAGCTGTGGTAAAAGATGCGTGGCCCTTTCAATGGGTCCGGCCACCAGCAAGGGAAAGAAACTTACGAAAACGGAATAATCAATAAAATTCCGCTCGGGTTTGATCCTGTTCTTGTAGATATCGATCACATAGGACAGTCCATGAAACGTATAAAACGAAATGCCCACTGGCAAAACCACACTTAATACCCAGGGATTGGTTTTGAATCCCACGAGTGACAAAGCATCCGCGAAAGATGCTGCAAAGAAATTGTAATATTTAAAAAATCCCAGGAACCCGATATTCACACCGATACTCAGCCAGAACCAAAATTTCTTCCCGCTGATCGTACGGCTTTCATACATCTTAATCCCTGTAAAATAATCCAGAAAGGTGGAAAATATCAGCAGGAACAAGAAACGGTAATCCCAGCAGGCATAGAAAAAATAACTGGATACCAGCAGCAGTATGTTCTGCCGTTTTAGGCTCCTGTTAGTAACAAACCAATAAAGGAAAAATACTATTGGTAAGAATATGGCAAAATTGACCGAGTTAAAAAACATTGAATATCAAAAAAGGGTGCATTCCCGCTCCTGCAGTACGCGACTACCGGAACGCTAAAATAAGTTGGCGGTGCTTTATAGCACGTGCAAATTATGATTTTTTTTATAAATGTAAAAGCTGAGCGCCAACTTGCCATGATTGCTTTCTTGTAGCACCAGGTTCACAACATCCATATTTGAATTCTCTCTATCTCAATGTATTGTGTGATGCTATTTTAAGAATCCCTCGCCTATAGTGGTTACATCTTCTGCCGCATTGGACAGGATGACTACTGCAATCTTTCTGTCAGGATCGAATCCAACGAAAGACCTGAACCCACCCGTTCCGCCCGAATGGTGCAGGTAGGTATGCTGCCCGTTCCGATTAATTCTCCAGCCCAATCCCATGCTTTGCTCTTTACCAACGAAGGTTGGTTGATGGCTAAGTGCGATCGCTTTGTGTAAAGGCCCTTTCATTTCTATTTGGGCGCGGGCATATTTAACCATATCGTTTAGTGTAGAGCGGATGGCTCCTGAGGCCTTTAACGACGCAAGGTCCCAGGGAAGAGTCGCCTCACCAGTTTCATTATAACCCTGTGCTAAATTCCTTTGAGCCGCATTACTAAGTGTAATACCGGTGTGGCTCATATTCAAACGCTGGCAGATCCGGCTCAGGATCAGCTGTTCAAAACTGCTGTCGAGGGTACGTTCCAGTATCGTCCCCAGCACACCGGCGCCGTAGTTGGAATAAGAGAACAGAGTACCAGGCATAACAGATGGTTGATAGCGCATCAGGAAACTGTAAAGAGAATCCACAGGGTAATGTTTGTAAGGGTCTTTGGGGTCTACGCTGCTATTAAAGATATTAGCCGGCAGTCTTGGAAACCCTGACGTATGATTAGCCAGATCCTGCAATGTGATGGCTTTACCATGGAAATTAAGTGCAGGTATAGAATCCGGTAGGTAAAGGTTAATCGGATCATTCAATTTCATCCTGCCGGCCACTACTTCTTCCGCGAGTATCAATGAATTGAAAGTTTTCGTTACCGAACCAATCTCAAAAATGGTATTCTCCGCATCGGGCAATTGCTTAAGTTTTTTATTGACCGAACCGTAACTGTACTTACGCACCTTACCTTTATTAATAACTGCCAGGACCAGTCCACAAGTATTTCCCTTTTGGATATAGCCCCTTACAACGTGTTCCACCATAAGATCCAGCGTATCTTTCAGCGGATTATTGCTGGCGACCTGGTCCATTTTTTCGGGGATTACTATTGGGGCAGCTGCAAAATTAAGCCTGTCGATCTTACCTTGCTCGTCCAGCCTGATGGAAAACACCTGCCGGGAATTTTCGAATACGGTGAGATAATCCAGCCCTTTTTCATTCTGCTCCTTAAAAACGCTGCTTGTCCAGTCTCCTACTTTTGCATGAAACTTGCTCATCCCAAGCGCAAATTGTTCTCCCGTCATTTTTTTCTGAAATGTTGCTGACGTCAGGACATAAATTTTTTCAGGTTGATGTAGATTGAAGTTGGCCTGCACCTGTGCGACGATGTTATCATAGTACACATTTTTCTGCCGGGCAGATGTCAAATTAACGCCGAAAAACAGGAGGCAAAGGCTAAACCTAAAGATCAGGAGTTTAAGCATAAATATTTTTCTAAGGTTCCCAAAGTCCGTGTGTCATACTATTCCCATTCAACCAGGAAATGGCATGCCATCAAAAAAGAGAATTTACAACAAAAAAAATTATGTTTTCTAATTGTTTAACTACGATACAAAGCGTTCCCTCCCAGGGGTACGTTCATCACCCTTATTTCTACGCTGACGGTCTTTTTAATTCCCTGGTCCTGAAAAAATTTGTTCCTTTACAATATGAAAAAACAGGGTATCCTACCTCTTTCCGCCTATTGGAAATGTCAGCTGGCTGGCTGGGGAGTCGCTTCGCTGTATTGGGCCTTTAAGGGCCTTACCGGCGATGGTTTCCTGCTATCTCTGGCCATCTGGTTTTTCATCACTGATATGGTATGCTATATTGGTATCACGCATATTTACCGTACCATTGCCCGGCATGCTGGCTGGCCCCACCTCGATGCAAGGCAGCTGCTATGGAGGCTGGTACCTGCCGCTATTATCATGGGCATAGCGTTCATGGTGGTCACCATCGTGAAGATTTATCTGTTGAAATATTGGCTGGTACCTGGTTTCCAGCCACCTTTCCGGGAATTCGCAACAGCGACATCAGAAACTACATTTATTACCGGCGTGAGACTGATGTGCATCTGGCTACTGGCCTACCATATGTACCACTACTCCCAGCGAGAGATCAGGATGGCTACTGAAAAGGCGAAGCTAGAGCTGATCACAAGCGAAATGCAGTTACAGCAACTGGCCGGACAGCTACAGCCGCACTTCCTCTTCAACTCCCTGAACCTTGTAAAATCTATGGTGCGCGATCATCCGGAACAGGCACGCCGCGCCATTGACCTGCTGGCCTCATTATTACGTTCATCGCTGTACGAAAAAAATGCAGCGCTTATTCCCTTTGCCGCAGAGATGGAAATTGTGGAAGACTATCTTGAATTGCAGCAGTTGAGATGGGGTGATGTATTACGCATAGATACCAACATGGAAGCAGGTATTGAAGAGATAAAGATTCCCAGATGGAGCGTGCAGACACTGGTGGAAAACGCTATCAAACATGGCATCATGCAGCAGCTGCACGGGGGCGCCATCATCATCAACGCCCACCGCCAGGAACAATTCCTGTATGTATCCATTATCAATACCGGCACCTGGAAACCTGCAGAAGGTACCGGAATTGGCCTCCGGAACCTACGCGACAGACTGGTATTACATTATCATGGTGATGCAGCGCTTCAAATAAGTACGACCGACACCAACGTCAATTCCACGATTAAAATACCCTTGC
>NZ_DATCVJ010000108.1:0-2120 GCF_036566945.1 Chitinophaga sp.
TATATCGCACGGATGATGATGTGCCGGTAGATCCTATTACAGGTTATCGTTACCGCACAGGAAGCACGGGTTATTATAAGGCAGGCGATGTGAAATTCCAGGATGTGGATGGCAACTATGTAACGGATGAAATGGATAAGCAGGTGTCTGGCAGGCCGGTGGCGAGGATCACGGGTGGTTTCAGCTCTTACCTGATCTATAAAAATTTCAGTTTGAATTTCAATGGTACCGTATTATTCAAGAGAGATCTGATCAATAGCGCTTTATATGAGCGCATGGCGAATTTGCAATCTCCCTATGATCAGGGTACACTGGTGGATTTACATGACCTGAATTACTGGTCTAAATCCGGTGACGTGGCAAAGTATCCTAATCCTTATGATTACAGATCAACAGCGGCTTCTTATCGTGGATTGCAGACGCTGTTCCAGGAAGATGGCAGTTTTATTAAGATCAATGCTGTTACGTTCGGATATACTGCTAATCGTAAATGGTCTTCCCAATATCATATGAATGCATTGCGTGTATACGTTACTGTTACTAACCCTTTCCTGTTTACCGGTTATTCCGGACCTAACCCGGAAGCGGTAACAGAGTTGGGGCGTGACCGGTTGGATACTTATCCGATCTCCAGGACCTTATCATTTGGTTTAAATGTTGAGTTTTAAAAATCAGGGTATGAAGCGTACTATTTATATAAGTCTGATCACGATGTTGCTGCTGACTACCGGAAGCTGTAAGAAGTTCCTGGATGTGTCGCCACCGGATCGTATGAGTGATGCCGCTTTCTGGCAAACGAAGGGAGATGTGGAATCTGCCATCGCCAATGCGTATGGTTTTATATTCGACATTCTCACGAATGGTCCTTATGTACCCGGTAACGGAGATATCCGTGCGGGGGAGTTTACGCCCAGCAGCTACTTTGATGTATTTGCAGCTGTGGCAGCGCAGGACCTGACAAACAATAGCCGTCTTAGCGCCTATAACATGAAGGGCCTGAGCGACTGGTATCCATTTTATCAGTCCATAGCAGCCTGTAATATCAACCTGGTAAGGGTGCCGGAAGTGAAGGCGTTGTCGGCAGCAGAAATCAAGCAGTATGAAGCAGAGCTTCGTTTTGTACGGGCATTTACCTATTTCTATATTTCGCGTATTTATGGAGATGTGCCTTTGTATGTGGAAGCGTATGATCAGCGTCCTTTACCACGTACGCCGATGGTGGAGGTACTGAAGTTTTGTTTATCAGAGATGGATGCTATCAAGGACGACTTGCCATGGCAATATGACGAGCCGTCGAAATGGGGGGTACGCGCGGCCAGAGGGGCAGTGTATGCGTTGATTGCCAATGTGAATATGTGGGCGGCCGGCTTTGATAAAGCCAATCAGCAGCAGTACTGGAGAAATGCGGCTACCGCTATCCAGACGATGCATGATTCCAAAGTCTTTGGTTTATTACAGATAGAAGATTTCCGCAAAATATTTAAAGGACGTACCAAAGAAAGTTTGTTTGAGTTTTCGGTGAATGCCAACTACGGCACTACTACGCGCTATGTAAGCATTGGGCAATGGACACTGCACTCGCCACTGGTATTTAATTATTCCAGCAGTGACTGTTGGTTTGATGCTGACTACCTGAAGAAAATTTTCCCGTTAGATCAGCCGGATAAGCGGTTGGAACAATGGTTCTTTTCTCCCTATGCCAATAACACCAGCGCCATGTTTGTGAAGTACAGTAACGTGGTAAACATGGCTACTGCTTCTTCATGGCTGCTGGATGATGACCTGATTATGTTCCGGTATGGCGGAGAGCTGTTACTGGGGGCAGAAGCGCTCGCCAATCTTGGAAAGGAAGCCGAAGCTATAGCTATGCTGAACGAGGTGAGACTGCGTGCCGGTGCGATGGTGTACAATGGTCGCGGAGGGGATGCGTTAAAAGACTTTATTTTCCTGGAACGGCAGCGGGAGCTGATTGGAGAAGGCGTGCGCTGGTACGACCTGGTGCGCACCGGAAGAGTGATGGATCCCACCCAATGTAAAAGTTCACTCACCCCTGAACAGTTTGCCCGTGGCGGCTGGACCTGGCCTATCGATGCCAGGGCGCGCAACTTCAATCCTAATAT
>NZ_DATCVJ010000109.1:0-10542 GCF_036566945.1 Chitinophaga sp.
TCTGCTGCCGGGTGCCGTCTGTGGCAGGATCAGCCAAACAGCCAGGGGCCTGGATCACTGTCCAGTCAGGAAGCATGTAATCCAGCTCTTCTTCCGTAGGACGGAGAAACATGTTGTAGGCAAACAAATTGGCCCAGGGCAGCTCACTGATCACTTTGATGTTGACCCTGTAATCATGGTCAGCACAAGCGTAACAGTCACGTACCCATACCTCCTTACCAGTGAAATAACGGGTGATTTTACTGTATAAACGATCAAAATTTTCTTCAGAAATGGGTTGATTAAAATCGTTCCAGTTTACCGTGTTCGTTGTGAGGGAGTCTTTTACAATGAATTTGTCTTTCGGGGAGCGACCGGTATACTCACCGGTGTTAACAGCAAGAGCCCCACTGTCGGCATATACCCCTTGTTTACGGGCGATGGTTTGTTCCGCCAGTTTTTCGGGTGAAAGTTGGTAATAGACGTTAGCCACGTTCTCTATGCCAAGTCCCCGTAAGTCAGCAATAGGATTCCTTACGCTACTCATTTGCATAAAAGCAAGATTGTTTTGGTGTAAAAGCAAAACTAGCGATTTTTTGATATTGTCAAATTTTATAGGTGTTATACCATTGAAATTTAGAAATTAGTAACCATTTTTGGGGTCATTATTGCGATATCTTCAATATGCGGGTATTTCCTTGCAGGATTATCAAACTAAAAACCGGATAATATAGCATTACCAATTTGCAAGTAAATATTAGTACGATTTTGTCATTTAACGCAGCAGATATTAACCAATTTGTTAATTCAGCGCCGATCAATATTTCTACCTCCGAAATTTTCCCTAGGTTTGAACCCTCATTTGAAATTAAGAGATATGAAGAATCTGCCTTTGGATCCGCAGCTGTTTATAAAGAACCGCCAGCGTTTTGTGGCTAAAATGAAGCCGCAGTCTATCGCTATTATCAACTCCAATGATGAACTGCCCACCAATGGTGACGCCTTACATAAGTTCAAACAGAACTCAGATCTGTATTGGATGACAGGCATTGATCAGGAGGATACAATGGTGGTGTTGTTTCCCGATAATCCAGACCCTAAGTACCGCGAGGTACTGGTGCTGGTGCGACCTAACGAGTTAAAGGAAAAGTGGGATGGTCACAGGTTGCGTAAAGATGAAGCATTTGCCATATCCGGTATGTCTACCGTAGTGTGGTTGGATACCCTGGATGCATTATTGCAGCAATGGATCAACGATTCCGCCAACATCTACCTGAATTCCAACGAAAATAACCGTAAGTCAAACCTTGTCCCAGTAAGGGATAACCGATATGCACAGGAAACGAAGGAACGTTACCCGCTGCATAACTACCTGCGTGCCGCAGTTATCTTCAAAGAACTGCGTGCCGTAAAAACACCGGAAGAAATTAAGGTGATGCAGGTAGCGATGGATATTACCGAAAAAACTTTCCGCCGCTTACTGAAGTTCATTAAACCAGGTGTATGGGAACATGAAATTCATGCAGAAATTATGCATGAATTCCTGCGCAACCGCTCTGCTGGTGAAGCATATGGCTCTATCATCGCTTCTGGCGATCGTGCCCGGACGCTGCACTATGTATCTAATAACCAGGAATGTAAAGATGGGGAAGTCATCCTCATGGACTTTGGTGCGGAATACGGTGGATATAATGCGGATCTGACCCGCAGTGTACCGGTAAATGGTAAGTTCTCACCACGTCAGCGTGAAGTGTATGATGCATGTTTGCACCTGCACAACTATGCTAAATCTATCCTGCGTCCGGGTATGACCATTGCCCAATACCATGAAATGGTAGGCGTGGAAGCAACAAAAGAATTTATCAAACTGGGCCTGCTCACAGAAGAAGAAGTGAAAAACCAGGATCCTGAAACACCGGCATACCGCAAATACCTGTACCATGGCATCTCCCACCATCTGGGAGTAGATGTACATGATCTGGGTCCTTCTTTCCATCAGCCAATTCCGGAAGGAGCAGTGATGACCATTGAACCAGGTATTTATATTGAACAGGAGAAACTGGGTATCCGCATCGAAAACAATATCTGGCTCACCGCCGAAGGTAATGTAGACCTGATGAAGAATATTCCGATCACGGCCGATGAAATAGAAGCCCTGATGAAATAGAATTTCAAATTACGAATTACGAATTACGGATTTGTAAGGAGAGGATAAACGCGAAGATGAGTATTCGCTTATATCTCCTTACAAATCCGTAATTCGTAATTCGTAATTCGTAATTTGCACAAAATCGTTCTATTAGATGAAACAACTACCCAATATTCTTACCCTATGTAACCTCTTCTGCGGGGCGCTGGCGATCATCTGCATCTTACATGCACCGGAATACCGCGCCGAGATTAACGGTGCTGACTATACGATTATTACACCGGAGCCGGTATATTGGGCTTCTGCATTGGTAGTACTGGCAGGTATTTTCGACTTTTTTGACGGAATGGTAGCCCGGCTCCTCGGCGTATCCGGCCCTATGGGCAAGGAACTCGACTCCCTGGCTGACGTGGTGACTTTTGGCGTAGTTCCTGGGATGATGTTATACCGACTGCTCCGCAGCGCCTATTTTCAGCAACCGGATGTGTTTGATGTATCTATTCTTAATCTCGCCCCGGCCTTGCTGGTGCCTTGTTTTGCAGCATATCGCCTGGCTAAGTTTAATATAGACACGCGGCAATCGGAAAACTTTATCGGAGTGCCCACCCCTGCAGTAGCGCTGCTGGTGGCATCTTTCCCCTTAATTCTGTTATTTAATCCCTTTAATCTCGCACATTGGTTCCAGAATATCTGGGTGCTATATATCACCATCGCACTGCTCTGTTACCTGATGATTGCAGAAATTCCGATGATCAGCCTGAAATTTAAAAGTAAGCGGCTGGCAGACAACTGGCCACGCTTTTTACTCATCGGATTAACCATACTGAGCATACCTTTCCTGAAATTTGCGACGGTACCTTTTATATTTATTTGTTACGTAATATTATCAATCGCAGTACCTCCAAGAATTACGAATTAAGAATTACGAATTACGGATTTGTGGGTAGATTTCGGTCTATCTCGCCACAAATCCGTAATTCGTAATTCTTAATTCGTAATTTTTGAGTAGGTTTGCGGCAAAATTTCTAGCACAATGACTTTTACTGCACATATCAATGTGATGCCACTGAAAGAATTATTAGATCCGCAAGGAAAAGCGGTGATGGGTGGTCTCAAGAACCTCGGCCTGGGCCAGGTACAAGATGTACGTATTGGTAAACACATTACTCTGCAAATTGAAGCCGCCAGCCAGGAAGAAGCAAGGCAGATCGCTGAAACCGCCTGCCAGAAGCTGTTGGCAAATCAGGTAATGGAATCTTTTGAAGTACAAATACAATAATTAATTACGAATTACGAATTACGAATTACGGAGTTATGTGGAGATGGTAAACGATATTATCCTCCATCATCTCCCCGGTAATCCGTAATTCGTAATTCGTAATTCGTAATTAAATTATGAAATTATATCTCGTTCCATCTCCTATCGGCAACCTTGCCGATATCACTTACAGAGCTGTTAAAGTACTCGAAGAAGCTGATCTGATCCTGGCAGAAGATACCCGTACTTCCAGTGTTTTGCTCCGGCATTACAACATCAGTAAGCCCGTAACGGCTTATCATCAGCACAACGAACATAAAATTGTACAGCACCTGCTGCAGCAAATGCAGGGAGGTAAAACGATGGCGCTGCTCACCGATGCCGGTACGCCCGGTGTATCTGACCCCGGATTTTTACTGGTAAGAGAATGCAGCCGTGCCGGCGTTCCGGTAGAATGCTTACCCGGCGCCACCGCCTTTGTACCCGCACTGGTAAACAGTGGCATCCCCATGAACCGCTTCGCCTTTGAAGGATTCCCTCCCCTCAAAAAAGGTCGCCACACCCTCTTTACAAAGCTCGCTACGGAAGAACGTACCCTCGTTTTTTACGAATCGCCCATGAGGCTGGTACGTACCCTGGCTGACCTCATCCAATATTTCGGACCAGACCGCCCTTGCAGCGTAAGCCGCGAGCTCACTAAAATGTTTGAGGAAAATAAACGCGGTACCCTGCAGGAAGTACACGATTACTACGCAGAGAAAGGCGTGAAAGGTGAAATTGTACTCGTAGTACAGGGCATCGAATAATTATTTTAGTCGCAGGGAAACTATTGACATACCGTTGTCACCCAGGTGTTGTTGTTTTGTATACCACAAACCATTACCCATGCTAGTTACCGACATCGCAGCGCAACGATTACTCCATCAGCAACTGATTCACACGTCTTTTAAAAAGCCAGCAGAAATAGTATCCTTTTTCGGCGCCATGCAGGCCCAGGAACACGCGCACAGTAAATGGGCCATTGGCGTACGACTCCCGGGTATAACAGATGCCGGTATAGAAAAAGCACTCAGCAACAAATCCCTGATCCGCACCACCGTTTTTAGAGGTACCCTGCACCTGGTAGCCGCCGCAGATGTACGCTGGATGCTCCAGCTGATTGCTCCCAATATGAAAACACGCATGGGGAGCATGAAAAGACAGCTGGGCATGGATGATGCGTTACTTCACAAAACAAATCAGCTGATCATCAAAATCTTACAGGGAGGCAACCACCTGACCCGCAAAGCACTCACCACCTACCTGCAGGAACACGGTATTGCCACAGATGATCACCGGATGAATCATATTATTTATCATGCTGCGCTGGAAGGGATCATTTGCAATGGCCCTCTGAGTGGTAAACAATCCACCTATACACTACTGGATGAATGGTTGCCGGCATCCACCCTGCTCAGCAAAGAGGAGGCGTTGATCACACTGGCCCGTCGTTATTTTATCAGCCACGGACCAGCCACCCTGCCTGATTTTGCCCAATGGTCAGGGCTATCCCTCACCGATGCCCGCGCCGGCCTGAATGGCGCACAGGAACACCTGCTGGCACAGGAAATAAGCGATACGACTTACTGGATGGCCCCCGGCAGGAAAAAAGCTATTCCCGATACCCATTTATTACTTCCCGCTTTTGATGAATACTTTATCGGGTATAAAGATCGTAGCACGCTGATAGACATGCAGTTTGCCAAAAAAGTAATGACCATCAACGGCATTTTTAATCCCATTATGGTGCACAACGGACAAATCACTGGTACCTGGAAACGAACCTTTAAAAAAGACAGTGTAGCCATTACAGTGGAATCATTTAAACCACTTAAAAAGGCCGGCCTGACAGCCTTTGAGCCGGCGGCACAGCAATATGCCGATTTCCTCGGCCTCACCCTCGCAGCATTCACCGCAGCAGATCCGAAATAACCCATCAAAATACCCAAATGATGTTTATTTTAGCTGTTTAATTAAAAAGAAACGGAATGAAGTATCGGGTTACAACAGGGAGCTGTCTGGCCATTGCTATGCTGGCAGGCAGTTGGTTACAACTAAGCGCACAATCAGATCGCTGGCAGCAGAGAGTGAAATATACCATGGATGTGAAAGTGGATGCACCAGCTAATCAATTCAAGGGGCAACAACACCTTGAATATTACAACAACTCCCCCGATACATTGAAGAAAGTCTTCTATCACCTTTACTGGAACGCCTTTCAGCCTAATAGCATGATGGACGTGCGTAGCCGTGAGCTGGGTAAAGTAGTGATTGGAAGAGATAAAAAAGGCAACGAACGCCTCGACTGGGACAACCGTGTGCGTGATCGCATTTCTAAACTGAAGCCCGATGAAATAGGTTATCAGAAAATTATTTCACTGAAACGTGATGGTAAACCCCAGGATTTCAAAGTAGTGGAAACCATCCTGGAAGTGCCGTTGGACAAGCCTATCCTGCCACATTCAAAGGCCGAATTTGATATGGAATTTGCATCGCAGGTGCCGGTACAAATCCGTCGCAGCGGTCGCAATAACTCAGAAGGCGTAGACTTTTCCATGTCACAGTGGTATCCTAAAATGTGTGAGTACGACTACGAAGGATGGCATGCGACACCTTACATTGCCCGCGAATTTTATGGCGTTTGGGGCGACTATGATGTGAAAATCACGATCGATAAAAAGTATGTAATAGGTGGTACCGGTTACCTGCAAAACCCCAACCAGATTGGTCATGGGTATGAAGCACCCGGCGTGAAAGTACCTCAGCCTGCCGGCAATACACTCACCTGGCATTTCATTGCACCCAATGTGCATGACTTCATGTGGGCCGCAGATCCGGATTACAAGCACATCACCCAAAAAGTGGATGGCTTTACGGCGCATTTTTTCTACCTCGATAATGAGCATACACACAATACCTGGCCTCAGCTGGCGAAAATGATTCCCGCTGCCTATGCCTATATCAAAGCGCATTACGGCGCTTATCCTTATGAACAATATTCATTTATTCAAGGTGGCGATGGCGGTATGGAATACCCAATGGGCACCCTGATTATGGGTAATGGAAAGATGGATGGCTTATACGGTGTAGCTATGCACGAATGGATGCACAGCTGGTATCAGGGAATGCTGGCTACTAACGAAAGCCTGTACCCATGGATGGACGAAGGTTTCACCACTTTCGCTGAAAGTAATGTGATCCACAATACCATTGATTCTCTGCAAGGAACCAATGCACTGGAAAGTTCCTATGCAGGTTATTTTGCGTTGGCAAGAAGTCCTTTCGAAGAACCAGCTACTACTCATTCCGATCATTATAATACAAACTACGGCTACAGTCTCACTGCGTATTCCAAAGGTGCGGTATTCCTGGAGCAGCTGGGTTATGTGATTGGTGCTGCCAACCGCGATGCCGGCCTGTTACGTTACTACAAAGAATGGCGCTTTAAACATCCGAATGCAAATGACTTTATACGCGTGATGGAAATGGAAAGTGGCATTGCACTGGACTGGTATAAACAATACTTTATCAATTCGGTGAAGCATATTGATTATGGTATTGACAGCGTTTTTGACAGAGGTAATAAAACCATTGTGCGCCTGCGCAGAGTAGCTTATATGCCGATGCCGATAGACTTCCTGGTAACAGATAAAAATGGTAATAAAGAACTGCACTATATTCCATTGTCTATTATGTATGGAGAAAAGCCAAATGAAAATCCGGCTATAAAACGTATAGTCGATCCCGTTTGGTACTGGACAAATCCTGTATATGAAGTAGAACTGAATATTCCGCTATCCGATATCAAAGAGCTGGAAATAGATCCCAGTCAGCGTATGGCGGATATAGATCGAAGTAATAATAAAGCAGTATCTTAAGATATATCCTAACGGGGCTGATACTTATCAGCCCCGTTTTATTTTCCTTGCATTACTTTCGCAGCGCTCCTCTCTCCCTCGTCCAACATCTCTTTCATCTCATCCGGTCTAAATTCCAGTCCTCCCATATGCACGTCCAGTGTCTGTTGTGGCCGGATGATATGCAGGTTTACAATTTTCTTTTCGCGGAAGGGATTTACGGGCACATCGAAATAATCCTCGACATCAGGAATGCCCGCTGCTTTCATTTTATTTTTTACGGCGTCAATATAGTTGAGTGAATCATTGATAAAGCCGGTTAGTTCCAGTCCAGCCATTTCATTGGTCGTATGATCTACCTGTCTTTCCAGTATATCCAGCAGCGTTTTAAAAAGCAGTGCTTCTTCTCCTGGTATTTCAGGCGTAAGCAGAATGGCGTAAATAGTCGTAGCACCTTCATCTATCGCCAGTTTGATAGCATTATAGTGTGCGCCTCCTCCATTGGTGAATTGTTGTACATGATCGGGAAGTGAAGCTACTTCTACCGGTGGCATGAATACAGGCATACTACAGGATGCCAGTACGGCTTCGCGGAAGCTATAGTTATCATGCAGCGATACCATGTCGTAGTCCTTTCTCACGGCATCGTTACCGCCGGGGGAGAAGTAAGTGGTACGGTTGGTTTGCAGGCATTTACCGGTTACAAATACTTCCTGCTCCAATTGCTGGAGCGCGCGGAACCTGTTGTCAGTAAAGATATTATTGATTTTTTGTGTTAAGGCGGTAGCATTATACAGCGAGTTGTTTTGTGGAAATCGCTGCATCATGGTACTGGTGCTTACGATATCTGCGGTACTGTTGCTGGTGAATAATTTTTCGAGCAAATTAATTTCGCCCAGTGCTGCGAGAGGGGCAATGATGGCGCTGGTACCGGTTCCACAAAAAAGATCAAATGCAATGGTTGGTTGTTGCGCATACAAATATTTGAGGGCGCCAACAGCAAAAGCGCCCCGGGAGCCGCCGCCGCTGATGACTAACGCTGTGGTAGCCATGATGATTTTTTAGGTAAGGACAATTTAACTAAAAAATCAAAATATAAGTTGTTGTAGTTGATTTTGCCAGGTATGACCCTGTAGTTCCTGATCCTTTAATTTGCCCAGATGGTGTTGATTATGGTATGCGATGTAATACAACATTTCCCTGATGGTAATTTTTCCCAGCAGGGGATGTGGCAAACGATATTTATCAAGATCTGTTTCTGACCAGGTAAGGAGTTTATCGGATAGTTTTATTTTCTGAAGAAGAAAACTTTGAAGGAGTGCCGGACGCTGGGCCGGATAAATCACGCCGGGATGATAAGCCCTGCCTGCCTTGAGGCCAATGTCCAACGCACGTTGATAGTCCGCTATTAATTTATCGTAGGGGCGTGAGGGTGATTGACTGATGCCAAAATAGCGAAGGGTGATTCTGGGAAATCCCAATGCACTGCTAATAGGCCTGATGGATTTGGTGAGATGATCAAGTTGCTGACCAGCGGACCATTTACCGTATGGAGAGGCGGTAAATCGTATATCCGGCAGCGTATTGACAAAATCTACGAAGTTGTCAAAACTCTTATTAAGGAGAGATTGGATCTCGTGCTGGTTCAGGTACATAGGAACGAAATTTAGAGGGTTCAAAAACACTTTACCTGGCGTCTTATTCAATATACCCGGGCCACTGCATTCTCTTTGAAGTTACGTTAGATTTGCGAGGAAGCCAATAGCATGTTACATATAAAACGATCACATGTATAATAAATCGACTAATTAGCCCGGGAATATTGATGTACTGTAAATAAATTTTTAAATTATTCCAGTACCTGGCATTCAAAGCCTTGTTTTTGAACGAATTCTACGATAATATCCTCTTCCACCTGTAAGTCTGCTATGCGCAATACTTTATCGCAATCATCCAGGTCTACATGACAGGACCCAACCGGAAAGCTGGATGCTATGGCCTGGATCATCTGCTGACGGTCTTCCAGGTTGTCGATATTGGTTTTGAATATGCCTATCATCGCACAATATTTTTTAGTGTGATTCTTTTTCTTCATTTTTCGGATCTTCCGGCCCCTTTTTCGTATCATCTGACCAGTACTTTTCCCAGTCCTCCTGTCTTTCTCTGGACCTGCCAAATCCCGGTCTGCAGCGGTTACGGAATGCTTCTTTCATTCTCTCCTGTTCTTCCGGTGTCATGTTGGCCATTTTTTCCCGCATCCTTGCTTTCCACTCACCGCCCCGGCGCCATTTATCGTTCCATGAATTATGGTGATTATGCCAGCCGAAAAGAAGTTTACCTAATAAGAGGAGGCCCAATGCCTGCCAGAAAGTGATGAAGGGGCCATGAAACAGTTCAGGGATCAGACAGTTCCACAGTTGCATGGTTACAAATCCCACCGCACCAATAAACACTACTCCGAGGACAAGGAATTTGGCTATGTGCGCTCCTTTTCTTCTGCCGTATTCGTTTCTCATATCTTTAATAATTTAAAATCAGTCGTTTAATAATTCGTTGTACAGTTCTGAGAGGCGTTCCCGCAGGAACAGTACAGCGTAGCGCTTGCGCGACAGCAGGGTATTTACCCCAATGCCGGTTTCTTCGCTCATTTCTTTAAAAGATTTTCCTTCCAGTTCATGTTGCAGAAATACCTGTCTTTGATCTGCCGGCAGCTCATCGATAGCCTGCATAATAGTTTCAGACATGATTTTCTTCATCATGGGCGTGTCTGCCTCCTGGTTTTTGTCGGAAAGTAATTCGGGGAGAAATAATACTTCTTCGCCTTCTATCTCGCGCGTGTAGTCAGAAAAAGGAGTTTCTTTCTTTTTGCGGAACCAATCGGTGATCTTATTGCGGGTTACGGCAAACAGCCACCCGGTGATCGAGTCTACCTGGCTTCCCAGTCTAAGGTATTCGGTGAATTGATAGAAAACGTCCTGTAAAATATCCTCCGCATCGGACGCATTATTTACCCGTTGCCGGATAAAGTGCAGCAAGCGCTTGCGTTCCTGCTTCACGGTTGCCTGTATGCGTTCGTTTTGCTCTATGGCCATAATGCTATTTGTAAGGACCAGCTGTTTCATCTTAATAAGGATGACGAAGCAGCGGCGGGGATATTTTATAATTTCAGAAAAAAAACTGTTTAAATTACAAAACAGGGGATCTGTCCTTTATGCATGGTTAGGCTCGCGGCCCTATTGCTGATCTGAATGGCGGTTGGG